>NZ_MJIR01000037.1:0-33073 GCF_001878835.1 Microbacterium sp. AR7-10
CTGCTCGACGGTGCATCGCGCCAGCGGCACACCGGCGGCGTGCTCGGCCGATCCGGTGCGTCCGAGCCAGCGGTACTCGTCGTACGGCAGGTGCACGAACGGGCTGTCCGCTGCCGCGCGGATCGCCGCGATCAGCGGCTCGCGCTCGGGGATGGTGTCCGCGTCACCCACCACGACAACCTCGTCCGCGGCCGCATTGCGCATCGCGGTGTTGCGGCACGCGGCGAGCACGAAGGGCACATCCCCCGTGTCGACGGTCTCGAGGGGAACCTGCGGCAGCGCCTCGCGATACCACGCGATCACGCGCTCGTATGCGTCGAGACGCGACGGCGAGGGTCGCCACGGGATCACGATCCGAACGGGGGGAAGCGGCGAGTCGAGAGTCGTCATGCACCGTCCTTTCCCTCTGAGTTTACGGGAGGCTGGCGCCCCTCCCGCACCGCGGGCCACCGCACCGTGCGCGGGGCTCAGCGGGCGGGACTCGGAGGGCGGGAACCGAGCGGGCGGGAACTCAGCAGAGCACGCGCAGCGCACCCGGCTGCACGCGCACGGCCAGCTTGGAGATGTCTCCCGCCTCTTCACCGTCGATCTCGAAGGGCACGGGTCCCGGCAGGGCGACGGCGATGGCCTCGCCGGTGAGGTGCTGCGCGAAGTCGATGCTGACGGTCTCGTCATCCCCGCCGAGCAGCCGCCGGATGCCGTTGTCCCAGACCACCGTGCGCAGGGTCTGCAGCCACTGCGTCACGTTGTCGGCGCTGATCAGCAGCAGATCCAGGCGGCCGTCATCGACCACGGCGTCCGGCAGCAGGGTGACCCCGCCCTGGATGTCACCGCAGTTGCCGATGAGCAGCGTGTGTCCGCTGAGCAGCTGCTCCTCGCCGTCGTCGAGCGTGATGTGGAAGTCGACGGTCTCTGAGGCCGTCACCGCACGTCCCATCGCGGCGACGTAGGCGAGCCAGCCGGCCTTGCTCTTCAGATCGTCGTCGGTCTCCGCGAGCATGTGCGCGTCGAGGCCGAAACCGACCATCACCAGGAATCCGACCTCGACCTCCGCGTCGTCCGTGCGTGTCCAGCCCATGTCGATGCGACGCTCGTCGCCTGCGGCGATGACCTCCAGCGCCTTGGGGATGCTGCCGATCGGGATGCCGAGATTGCGCGCCAGCAGGTTCCCGGTGCCCTGCGGCACGATTCCGAGTGCGGGGGCGTTCTCGACCGACGCGAGGATCTCGGCGACCGTGCGCACGGTGCCGTCCCCGCCGACGGCGATGACGACGTCGCATCCGGCCCGCACCGCCTCGGTCGTCATGGCTCGGCCGGGGTCGTCGGCGGAGGTCTCCCACCACATCAGCTCGGTGTCCGCCGGGACGACATCCGTCACGGCATCCCGAAGTGCGTCGCCCTCGATCTTGGTCGGATTCCAGATGATCCCGAACCGCTGTGCCATCTGCTCCCCCTTCATCACGGCTGGATGTCAGCCGTAGAACTGCTTCTCGAAGACTCGCCGCGCACGACGCGTGACGCGGAGGTAGTCCTCCTCGAGCACGGTGGCGGCGCGGTCAGGATATCCCAGAAGGCGACCGACGCCGTCGAGCTCACGGATATCGGCCGGGAGCACATCCTTCGTCTGCCCCGTGAGCAGCGTCATGGCCGAGCGCAGCCGACTGGCGAGCACCCACGCCTCGCGCAGTCGCTCGGCGTCGTCGGCGGGGAGAAGATCGGCGAGCACGGCGGCATCCAGCGCCTGCAGCGTGGACGTCGTGCGCAGATCGGGCACCCGGTGGCCGTGCTGCAGCTGCAGCACCTGCACCATCCACTCGACATCGCTCAGCGTGCCGGGGCCGAGCTTGAGATGGCGCCGCGGGTCGGCGCCCTGCGGGAGCCGCTCGCCCTCCACCCGCGCCTTGATGCGCTTGATCTCCCGCACATCCTGCAGCGAGACGGCCTCCGGGTAGCGGATGCTGTCAGCGAGCGCGGTGAATCGGGTGATCAGTTTGACGCTTCCGGCTATCCCGCGCGCCCGCAGCAGCGCCTGCGCCTCCCACGACAGCGACCAGCGACGGTAGTACTGCGTGTACGCCTCGATGGTGCGCACGATCGGCCCGTTGCGCCCCTCGGGACGCAGATCGGCGTCGAGCTCCAGCGGCACGCGCTGGTCGGCGAGGTGCTCGCGCAGGCCCGCGACGATCCTGGCGGCGTGCTGCTGAGCGCGCTGCGGATCGACGCCGTTGGGGTCGTAGATGAACAGCACGTCGGCGTCGGAGCCGAAGCCGAGCTCGGCGCCGCCGAAGCGACCCATCGCGATGATCGAGAAGTCCATCGCGTCGTCCTCCGGCGGCACGACCTCGCGGCGCACCGCGCGCAGCGCGGCCTGGATCGTCGCCTCGGTGATCTCGGTGAGCGCCCTGGCCATCTCGTCGACTCCGACCTGCTCCAGCACCGCACCCATCGCCGTGCGCAGCAGCTCGCGTCTGCGCAGCGCCCGCACGGCTCGCAGAGCGGCCTTCGTCGTCGCATGCCTCGTCTGGATCGCGCGCGCCTCCTCGTCGAGCGCGGCACCGCCGCGTGGACGCAGGGCGGCCGGGGTGTCGAGCCAGGCGACGGACTCCGGGATCCACTCCATCAGCTCACCCACGTAGCGCGAGCTCGAGAGCAGCCGGGTCAGGCGCTCGGCGGCACCCGACGAGTCGCGAAGCATCCGCAGGAACCAGTGCGTGTCGCCGAGTCTCTCGCTGATGCGCCGGAAGGCGACGAGTCCGTAGTCGGGGTCGGTGCCGTCGGCGAACCAGCGCAGCATCACCGGCATGAGGTGCCTCTGGATCGTGGCCTTGCGGCTCAGCCCGGAGGTGAGCGCTGCGATGTGCCGCAGCGCGCCGGCGGGGTCGCGGAACCCGATCGCCGCCAGTCGCGAGCCGGCCTGTGCTGTCGAGAGCGTGCGCTCCTCGGCCGGCAGCGAGGCGACGGCCGAGAGCAGGGGCCGGTAGAACAGGCGCACGTGCTGATCTCGCACCGCGCGGCGCACCTCGTCCCAGATCTGCTGCAGACCGGATGCGCTGTCGGCCAGCGCCGTGGCCCTGGCGAGGCGCCGCATGCCCTCGTCGTCTCGCGGCATCAGGTGCGTGCGGGTGAGGTCGTGCAGCTGCAGCCGGTGCTCGAGCAGCCGCAGGATGCGGTACTGCTCACCGAAGGCGCTCGCCTCCGCGCGGCCGATGTAGCCGCCCTCGACGAGCGCGTCGAGCGATTCCAGCGTGCCGCGGGTGCGGATGCCCTCATCGCTGAGCCCGTGCACGAGCTGCAGCAGCTGCACGGTGAACTCGATGTCGCGCAGACCACCGGGACCGAGCTTGATCTGGTAGGGCACATCGTCGGCGGGGATGTGATCGGTGACCCGCTCGCGCATGCGCTGCACGCTCTCGACGAAATCCGACCTCTCGGCGCTGGTCCAGACCTTCGGCTGCACGGCGGTGATGTAGTCCGCGCCGAGTCGGGTGTCGCCGGCCAGCGGACGCGCCTTGAGCAGCGCCTGGAACTCCCAGCTCTTCGCCCAGCGGTCGTAGTAGGCCAGGTGGGATGCCAGCGAGCGCACCAGCGCACCCTGCTTGCCCTCCGGGCGCAGCGCCGCGTCGACCTCCCACAGGGGTGGTTCGATCTCGACGCCGCTCAGTGCCGTCATCGTCTCGCGCGCCAGGCGCGTCGCGATGTCGATCGCCCTCGCCTCGCTGACGACGCTCTCGTCGGCCGTGCCTGCGACGAAGATCACGTCGACGTCGCTCAGGTAGTTCAGCTCGCGCGCACCCGCCTTGCCCATGCCGATGATCGCCAGCCGTGTCGCGGCGATCTCGTCGTGGGTGCCGGCGCGACCCGACCGGTCGACCACCGCGCGGGCGACGGCGAGCCCCGCCTCCAGCGCCGCACCCGCCGCATCCGCGAGTGCGGCCGAGACGCCGGCGATCGCGAGCGTCGCCGACTCCGACGCCAGGTCGACCGCGGCGATCTCGCTCAGACAGCTCCGGTACTCCACCCGCAGTGCGGTGACGGGATCGTCGGCGCGCGCGAAGCCGTCGTCGGCCTCGACGGCCCCGAGCATCCGCGCGGTCAGCTCGGCGGCATCCGGCAGGTGCGTGCGCAGCAGCAGATCGGGATGCAGGCGTTCGGGATGCCGCTCGAAGAACATCCCGAGCGCTCGGGATGCTCCGAACAGCCGCCATGCCGCCTCCCGCGCGACCGGATCGGACAGCACGGCGGCGACCTGCGCCGCGTCGCGGCGCGCGACGCCCACGAGGCCTCGCACCGCGGCATCCGGATCGGCGGCGACCATCCCGTCGGCGAGCTGCGCGCGCTCGAGGCCGGTGAGCTCCGACAGCTCGGTGAGATCCGCGGACGCGGAGGTCAGCTCGACGAAGCCGAGCCGTGCCAGGGCGGACAGCGATATGGACGCATCAGGACGCGCCATCGCCGGCTCAGAGCAGCCCGAGGTTGTTCTTGAGCTCGAACGGCGTCACCTGGCCGCGGTAGGCCTCCCACTCCTTCTGCTTGTTCAGCAGCACGTAGTTGAAGACCTGCTCGCCGAGCGTCTCGGCGACCAGCTCCGAGTCGCGCATGTACTCGAGGGCGTGGTCGAGGCTCGCCGGCAGCGGCGCGTAGCCGAGAGCGCGACGTTCGGAGTCGCTCAGCGACCACACGTTGTCCTCCGCCTCGGGTGGCAGCTCGTACTCCTCCTCGATGCCCTTGAGTCCGGCGGCGAGCATCAGCGCGTACGCGAGATACGGGTTCGCCGCCGAGTCCAGGGCGCGGTACTCGATGCGCGTCGACTGCCCCTTGTTGGGCTTGTACATCGGCACGCGGATCAGGGCCGAGCGGTTCGCGTGACCCCAGGTGACGAAGCTCGGCGCCTCGTCGCCGCCCCACAGGCGCTTGTACGAGTTGACGAACTGGTTGGTGACGGCGGCGATCTCGTTCGCATGACGCAGCAGCCCCGCGATGAACCGGCGGCCGGTGAGCGAGAGCTGATATTCGGCGCCGGCCTCGTAGAAGGCGTTCATGTCGCCTTCGAACAGCGACATGTGCGTGTGCATGCCGCTGCCGGGGTGGTCGTTCAGCGGCTTCGGCATGAACGTCGCGTACACGCCCTGCTCGATCGCGACCTCTTTGACGACGGTCCGGAAGGTCATGATGTTGTCCGCCGTGGTGAGCGCGTCGGCGTAGCGCAGATCGATCTCGTTCTGCCCCGGCCCGCCCTCGTGGTGGCTGTACTCCACCGAGATGCCCAGGTCCTCGAGCATCCGCACGGCGCTGCGGCGGAAGTCGTGCGCGGTGCCGCCGGGGACGTTGTCGAAGTAGCCGGCGCTGTCGGCGGGGATCGGACCCTCCGGACCGAGCTGCGAGGACTTCAGCAGGTAGAACTCGATCTCGGGGTGCGTGTAGAACGTGAATCCGGCGTCGGCCGCCTTCGCGAGCGCCCGACGCAGCACGTTGCGCGGGTCGGAGACAGCGGGTCGACCGTCGGGGGTGGTGAGGTCGCAGAACATGCGGGCGGTCGGGTCGATCTCCCCACGCCAGGGCAGGATCTGGAACGTCGTCGGATCGGGCTGGGCGAGCAGGTCGGACTCGTAGGTGCGCGTCAGCCCTTCGATGGCCGAGCCGTCGAAGCCGATCCCCTCCGCGAAGGCGCCCTCGACCTCAGCGGGCGCGATGGCGACCGACTTGAGGGTTCCGATGACGTCGGTGAACCAGAGTCGGACGAACTTGACGCCGCGCTCCTCGATGGTGCGCAGCACGAAGTCGCGCTGCTTGTCCACCCTCACTGGCCAGACTCGAGAGAGCTGGAGCCCCACGCGTCGTCGGCCGCGTCGTCCGCGGCCCACGCGCGAGAGCGCTCGCGCAGGGTCTCGGGGGCGCGAGCCGCGTCCTCACGCGTGTCGAACGGACCGACCCGGTCGACCGATGCGGACAGCATGCCGAACTCGACCTCCCCGGTGCTGAGGTTGTACCAGTACTTCTCGTCGCCGTCGGACATGTCAGCTCCTTCGTCGGGATCTCGTCACGATCCTAATCGCTGCGTCGTGCATCGCTAGGCTATTCGCCATGGCACAGGCAATCGGCGTCGACATCGGCGGAACGGGCATCAAGGCGGGCATCGTCAATCTCTCCACGGGCACTCTCGATTCGGATCGAGTGCGCGTCCCGACGCCGGAGGGCGCTCACCCCGCCGACGTGGTCGAGACGGTGCGCAGCGTGCTCGACACCCTGGGTGTCGCGGAGTCGACGCTGCCGCTGGGCGTGGCCTTTCCCGCCATCGTGAAGTACGGCAGGACGCTCTCTGCTGCGAACATCTCGAAGGAGTGGGTGGACTTCGAGGCGGAGAAGTTCTTCGAGGACGGACTGGGCCGCAGCATCACGTTCGTCAACGACGCGGACGCGGCCGGCGTCGCCGAGGCTCGTCACGGTGCCGCGCGCGATGCCCGCGGGCTCACCATCATGACGACGCTGGGCACCGGGATCGGCTCGGCCTTCCTCTACAACGGCGTGCTGGTGCCGAACACCGAGCTCGGTCATCTCAACCGCGACGGCGAGTCGATCGAGCGCTGGACCGCCTACTCGGCGATGGAGCGCGAGAGCCTGTCGTGGGAGGAGTGGTCGGCACGTCTTCAGGAGTTCTACTCGCACGTCGAGTTCCTCTTCAGCCCCGACCTGTTCGTCGTCGGCGGCGGCGTGTCGAAGCATCCCGAGAAGTTCCTGCCGCTGCTCGATCTGCGCACCCCGATCGTGTCGGCCGTGCACCGCAACGCATCCGGCATCATCGGCGCGGCGGCTCTGTCGGTCGACTGATCACGCGCACAGCAGGAAGGCCCGGTCATCGACCGGGCCTTCCTGCGTGTTCGGGGCGAGTGGGCCGGCCTGTACGCCGGGTTCTGTTCAGGAGTTCTTCGCTCCCTTGACGGCCATCTCTCTCGACGACACGTTGCCGTGTCGTTCCAGCGACCTACCCGAGGACTCGGCGAGCCGCGTCAACGTCCTCTGTCTGGTCTTGCTCCGGGCGAGGTTTACCTGGCGGAGCGCGTCACCGCGCTCCCCGGTGGTCTCTTACACCACCCTTTCACCCTTACCCCCGAGGGGGCGGTCTTCTCTCTGTGGCACTGTCTCGCGGATCACTCCGGGTGGGTGTTACCCACCGCCCTGCCCTGTGGAGCCCGGACGTTCCTCGGTGCGCTCACGCGCCACGCGGCCGTCCGGCCGACCCACTCGCCCCTCGATTCTACGCGTCCTTCGCGGCGTTCTCGGCGACGTGCACGTCGAGCGGCACGTCGATGTCGAAGCCGGGGAACAGCCGGGCGGTGGCGGCGTCCGCGGCATCGCGGAGGATGCCCGCCACGAGCTGTGCCTGCTCCGCGGGGGCGTGCACGATCACCTCGTCGTGCAGGAAGAGGGCGAGATGCGCGCGGTCGCGGAAGATCGGGCCGGAGGAGGCCGCAGGCACGGATGCCGGCGGAAGGGCCATGAGACGGTGGCGGATCTCGGCGAGCCACAGCAGCGCCCACTCGGCGGCCGTGCCCTGCACGACGAAGTTGCGGGTGAAGCGCCCGCGCTCGCGGGCCCAGCCGCGCGCCCTGCTCTCCTCTGCCCCCGCAGCGTCTGGCCCTCCCGCCAGGGACTGGGCCAGACGCCACGCGTCGTCGGGCCGGGGCGAGCTGCGGCCGAGCAGCGTGCTGACCACTCCCCCCTGCTCGCCGGTGCGCGCGGCGGCGTCGACGAGCCCCATCGCCCGCGGATACACGGTGCGCAGCCGGGGCACGAGCTGCCCGCTCTTACCCGTGGTCGCGCCGTACATGGCTCCGAGCACCGCGTACTTCGCCTCGTCACGCGTCGCGACCGCTCCCGAGCGCACGACGCCCTCGTACAGGTCGCGCCCGCGCGCCGCCTCGACCATGGCGCTGTCGCGCGACATGGCGGCGAGCACGCGCGGCTCCAGTTGCGCCACGTCGGCGTCGACGAGCATCCAGCCGGCGTCCGCCCGGACGGCGTCGCGCAGCTGACGCGGTATCTGCAGCGCCCCGCCGCCGGATGACGCCCAGCGCCCGGTCACCACGGCGCCGGTGAGATAGATCGGACGGAACCGCTCGTCACGCACCCACTCATCGAGCCACACCCATCCGTTCGCGGTGAAGAGTCGGGCGAGCTTCTTGTACTCCAGCAGCGGACCGACCACCGGATGCTCGACGCGCGACAGCTCCCATCGCGAGGTCGAGTCGACGAACACGCCGGCACGGTGCAGCGCCCGCAGCAGGCGCGGCGCGCTGTCGGGGTTCAGGCTCGGGTCGTCGAGACAGCGACCGATCTCGGCGGCGAGCACCGCCATGCGCGCCGGCCGCGCGCCGCGCAGCGGCCGGGGGCCGAGCTGCTGCTCGAGGATGTCATGGTGGGCCGCGGTGCTCCACGGCAGGCCCGCCGCGGTCATCTCCTCCGCGACGAGGGCACCCGTCGACTCCGCGGCGCAGAGCAGCGCGAGGCGGGAGTCGGGTGCCGAGGCCAGTGCCGTCAGCTGAGCTCGCCACTGCGCCCTCACCTCGTCGATGTCGTCGCCGCGTCCGGCGCTCGCGGCGTCCACATCGAACAGCCCCGGCTGCCCGGCGGCGTCGTCGATGTCGTCGGTCCGCAGCCAGCGGTCCGACGGCGGCACCGGATGCGACGACGACGCGGTGTCGCGCAGGATGGCGTGGCAGAGCAGCAGATCGTGCGCCCGGCGCAGCCGCACCCCGGCGGCGAGCAGCCGCGGGTAGAACGTGCGCAGGCTCCGCACGGTCCAGCGCGGTGACAGCTCCTGCTCCATCTCCCGCACCCGCAGGACGAGATCGCGGTCGGCGACCTCCGTGACCGCCGGGTCGGCGTCGACGTCCGCGTGCAGCATGATGATCCACCCGCCGCTCGGGGCTCGCGCCACCAGGGCGTGCGGTGGCTCGGCGGCTCGGGTCACCGCATCCGGTCTGTCACCCGCGGCCGGCATCGGCACGGTCGTCGAGACGGGTGCCGGTCCTCACAGCCCGGACTCGTCGGTGCGCACGAGGATCCCGCCGCATTCCGGGCACGACACGACGTCGTCCTCGGCCGCCACCCGCACGGCCGCCAGCTCGCTGCCGGAGAGCACCATCTGGCAGCCCTCGCAGATCCGCCGGCGCAGCAGGCCGACCCCGATTCCACCCCTCGCGGCGCGGCGCGTGTACTCGGCGAGCAGCTCGGCGGACACGCTCTCGGCGAGAGCGGCACGATCGCGTGCGAGGTGCTCGCCCTCGGCGGCCGCTGCCGCCATCTCCGCCTTCGCGGCGGTGGTGAGCTGAGCGCCCTCGGACTGGGTCTGGTCGATCAGCGCCTGCTGCGCGTCGACCGCCGCCTGCGCGTCCTCCACTCGCCCCATCACGTCGAGCTCCGAATCCTCGAGCATCGTGATGCGCCGGCCGAGGCTCTCGATCTCGTTCTCGAGCGCCTGCGCCTGCTTCGGGTCGGTCGCCGTGGCGAGACGAGCGGCGTCCTTGTCGCGCCGCTGCGCGGCGAGGGAGACGTCGGACTCCAGCCGGGCGAGCTCGGCCTTCGCGTCGTCGAGCACCCCCGTGAGCCCGGTCAGCTCGCCCAGCTGACGCTGGCGGAGGGCGGCGAGCTCATTGATGCGAGCACCCTGCGGGGGCGTGGTGCGGGCGCGCTCCGCCTGCGCGATCCTGCGGTCGAGGTCGGCGATGTCGAGGAGGCGGCGCTGGTGCTCGGGGGTGGCTTTCACCCTTCGAATCTAGCCGCTGCGCGTGCGCCCGTCGACGTCACGCCGAGTCAGCGCGAACGACACCGTCGACATACAGCCACACGCGGTTCTCGCGCACGAAGCGGCTGCGCTCACGCAGCGCGCCTCTGCCCTCGTCGTCGCGGTAGAAGGCCTCGAACTCGACCACGCCCTGATCGTCGAACGGGCCGCCGTCGTTGTGATCGAGGATGTCGAGGCGCGTCCAGCGGGTGCCTCGGTCGAGATCGAGCCGCTCGGGGCGAGTGGAGGGGTGCCAGGTGCGCAGCAGATGCCCCTCGTCGGCGATCGCGAAAGCGGTGAACCGGGAGCGCATCAGTCGCACCGCGGTCGGCGCCGACCCGGATGCCAGCACCGGGCCGCAGCACGCCCCGAACACGTCTCCGCTGGTGCAGGGGCATCGCTGATCGCTCGCGGGTGTCGACATGACTCCATGCTGACACGCGAGCGCCGGGCGGCGCGGCCGTAGGCTGGCCTGACCGACGAACCGAAGGGCCACCATGACCGCTGCTCCCGTCTTCACCGCTCACAACGGATTCCAGCTGCCCGCCGTGGGCTTGGGCACGTACCGGCTGAACGGACAAGCCGGCGCGACGGCGGTCGCCACGGCGATCGGCCTCGGCTACCGTCTGATCGACTCGGCGTTCAACTACGAGAACGAGGGCGCCGTGGGCGCCGGCGTGCGGGCATCCGCAGTCGATCGCTCCGAGATCATCGTCACCACGAAGCTGCCGGGCCGCCACCACGAGTCGGCGAAGGCGCGCACCAGCATCGAGGAGAGCCGGTTCCGTCTCGGACTGGATGCCACCGACCTGCACCTCATCCACTGGCCCAACCCGATCACCGGCCGGTACGAGCAGGCCTGGCAGGGTCTCGTCGATGCCCAGCAGCGCGGGACCGTCCGCCAGATCGGCGTGTCCAACTTCCTCCCCGAGCACCTCGAGCGCATCGAGGCGGCGACCGGCGTGCGGCCCGTCGTGAACCAGATCGAGGTGCACCCCTATTTCCCCCAGGAGGAGGCGCTCGCATTCCATGCCGAGCGCGGCATCCTCACCGAGGCGTGGTCTCCGCTCGGGCGCGCCGAGCAGGTGCTCGACGAGCCGGTCATCATCGAGATCGCCGAGCGTCACGGCATCTCCCCCGTGCAGGCGATCATCGCCTGGCACGTCGCTCGCGGCACCGTGTCGATTCCGAAGGCGTCGTCGCCCGAGCATCAGCGCACCAACCTCGAGGCGGCATCCGTCGTGCTCGACGCCGCCGAGGTCGACGCGATCACCGGACTCGGCCGTGCCGACGGTCGCCTTTTCGACGCAGACCCTGCCTCGCACGAGGAGATGTGAGATCCGGATGGCAGTCGCCGCCGGCACCGCACGGTGAGACAAAGAAACGCGACGTCAATGCCCACACGGCGGCACGACCCCGCCCTTAGCCTCGCTCCTCCTCGGCACCGCAGGCCACCTCAAGCCTCACGGGCTGCTCACATCGGGGCCGGGCCGAGTTTGTCGAGTAGTTTCATCAGCTCCACATAAGCGCGGTTGCGGTACGAGATGAGATCAGCGGCGCGTTCGGCGGGGATCGGCAGGAACCCGCCGCCGCTCTTCGTGCCGAGCTTGCCTGCGGCGACGAGGTCGGCGAGCTGCTGCGGTGTGGCGAAGCGCTCGGGGAACTCTGTCTGCAGCGATTCATAGCAGAAGGCGTAGACGTCCAGGCCCGCCATGTCGGCGACGGCGAACGGTCCGAAGAACGGCAACCGGAAGCCGAAGCTGGTGCGTACGATCGTGTCGATCTCCTCCGGGCCGGCGACTCCCTCTTCGACGAGCTGCGTCGCCTCGTGGAAGAGCGCGTACTGGAGACGGTTCATGACGAAACCGGTGGCATCGCCGACCTCGGCGCACTCCTTGCCGATCTCGGCCATGATCGCTCGAACCCGTGTGACGACTGCGGGGTCGGTGCCGGCATGGGTGATGATCTCGACGCCCGGGATGAAGGGCGACGGGTTCGCGAAGTGCACGCCGAGGAACCGTTCGGGATTCGAGATCGGTTCGGCGAGCTTGCGAATGAGGATGGTCGACGTGTTCGAGCCGATGATCGCATCGGCGGGTGCGGCCTCGGCGATCCGACGGAGCGTGGCGTGCTTGATGTCGATCTTCTCGGGCACGGCCTCGGCGATGAACGAGGCGTGTGCGACTGCATCCTCGAGGGTGTCGGCGTGCAGGTTCGCCTCGATCAGAGCCGGGGCCTCTTGCGGGAACAGCCCGTCGGCGACGAACTGCTTCGCCTCGGCGATCAGCCGCTCGCGGCTGTTCTCAGCGGTGGCGAGGTCGACGTCTGAGATGTGCACCTCGGCACCTGCGAGTGCAAGCACCTGGGCGATGCCCCCTCCCATGTAGCCGCTGCCAACGACGGCATAGATCGGCTGAGCGTCGGTTTTTGACATGCGGGCTCCTAGATTTCTGGGGTGTGACTGTGGTTGCGGCCGGGCGGGGATCAGCCGTTGGGGTCGTGCACGTCTTCGAACTGGTCGGCGCTGAAGGGCGGGGCGACCGAGCACAGCACGCGCAGGTCGACATCGCCGGTGTTGCGGAGCTGGTGCAGTTCGCCTGCGGCGATGACGACGAGGCTTCCCGGACGAACAGGCACGGCGACGTCGTCGACGACCACCTCGCCGACGCCCTCGTGCACGAAGAAGCTCTCTTCCTGCGCCTCGTGGATGTGCGGGTTCGATTCCGAGCCGACGGGGACGACGCTCATTCCCATCCAGAGGTGCTCGGCACCGGTGCCCCACGGAGTGTGCAGGTGCTTGATCTCGCGAGTGTAGGGAGCGCCGAAGCGCGTGCCTTCGACCTCGTCGATATGGGTCTGGTGCATGAAGGTCTCCTTGGTGCTTCGAGAAGTGCGGATATTCAGTACATGACAGCGCCGGCGGAGACGTTGATGTCCTGCCCGGTGATGTTCCGGTTGCGGGGGTCGAGCAGATACTCGACGCTCGCGAGCACGTCGTCCGGCGAGACCGTCGAGCGCGTAGCGGTGCCGGAGACCATCTCGGCGCGCACGTCTGCATCGGGGCTGCCGAGCAGCTCGGCCTGCGCGGAGACGACTCGGTCGAACCGGGGGCCGTCGAGCAACCAGGGCGAAACAACGTTCACGGTGGTGCCTTCCGGGCCGAGCTCCGCCGCGAGCGTGCGGGCGAGGCCGACGAGGGCGAGCTTGCTCGCCGCGTATGGGGACCGGCCGGCCAGCGGGCGCTTGCCGGTGACTGAGCCGATGATGACGATGCGGCCGTTTCCCCGTGCGATGAGTGTCGGCGCGGCCGCGCGGCACAGGCGGAAGACCGAGGTGACGTTGATGTCGAACGTCTCGTTCCATTCGTCATCGGTGACGTCTTGGACGGGGGCGGTGGGGCCCGCGATGCCGGCATTCGCGATCACGCCGTAGAGCCCGCCGGGCGCTGATCCGGCGGTCTCTACCGCTTTCTCGAGGGCGGCGGTGTCGCGCACGTCGCCGACGACGGAGATGAACGATCCGCCCGCCGCCGAGATCTCGGCCTCGAGCTCGGCGAGAGCGTCGGCGGAACGGGCGAGGCCGACCACGGTATGGCCCGTGGAGGCGAGCCCTCGGGACAGATCGGCCCCGAGGCCTCGTGCCGCACCGGTGATGAGCACGGCAGACTGCGGCGCCCCGCGCTGATCGCCGTTCATCGTCAGGCGCCGAACCGGTGCTCGGGAAGGCCCTGGATCCCCAGGCCCGTGACCGCGAAGACGCTGCCGCGCTGCACCGGGTCGTCTGGGAAGCGGGGCAGCGGCGGCTTGGACATCGAGGTGACGTAGAGCACGTCGAGGTTCGCGCCTCCGAACATGACGCTCGTCACCTTCTTCACCGGCATGTCGATGATCCGGTCGACGGTACCGTCCGGTGCGTAGCGCACGAGCTTGCCGTCGTACACCAGTGCGTTCCAGAGATATCCCTCTGCGTCGACCGTCGAACCGTCGGCACCGCCGCCGCGCGACGTGTCGACATCGCCGAACTTGCGGCGGTTGCTCGCGTCACCGGTTTCGAGGTCGTAGTCGTATGCCCAGATCTCGCCCGACCAGGTATCGCTGAAATAGAAGGTCGATCCGTCGGGCGACCAGCAGGGTCCGTTCGAGACGATGAGCTCATCATCGAGCGTGCGCACCGAGAAGTCCGTGTCGAGCGAGTAGAGGGCTGCGGTGGGTCCCTCCTCGTTCTTGTTCATCGAGCCGAACACGAAGCGGCCGCGTGCGTCGACCTTGCCGTCGTTGAGACGGTTCTGGGAGAGGACGGGCTCGGGGTCGTGCAAGAACTCGGTGTCGCCGGTGGCGAAGTCGAGGGTGTGCAATCCGTTCTCGAGGGCGACGATCGCTCCGTCGCCGTCTCGGCGGAGCGCCATCGAACCGATCAGGCCCGGCGTGTCCCACGCGCGGAGCTCCGTGCCGTCGGCGGTGGAGCGGAACACCTTGCCGCCCTTGCTGTCGATCCAGAACAGTCGTTCGAGCTCGGGGTCCCAGAGAGGGCCCTCGCCGAGCTCCGTCTTCACATCTACGAGGATGTCGATTTCCATGATCGGTACTCCATTCGGGTGCGTCAGTGCGTCAGTGCTTCAACGGGCGGTGCGGGATGCGCCGCGGTGAGTGGTGCCCGGCGGGGGATCCGATCCGGATCCCCCGCCAGTCACGGGCTGAGATCAGTCCACGTCCACGCTCAACAGCGTGTCGAGATCGATGCCCGCCGTCCACTCCGGGTGCCACCAGTCGGCCATGAAGCCGTCGGACACCATGCCCGCGGGGAAGGTGTTGCAACCGGCCTCGAGCTCTTCGGCCGAACCCGTCTCGCACATCTTGAGGTCTTCTTGGGTGGCCCAGTCGAAGCCCACGTCGATCGTCGACGGGAACTCTTCGCCCTCGATGGCGCGAACGGCCATGTGCAGTGCTGCTGCGCTCTGCCACGGAGGCG
Source organism: Microbacterium sp. AR7-10 (assembly GCF_001878835.1). Taxonomy (NCBI): domain Bacteria; kingdom Bacillati; phylum Actinomycetota; class Actinomycetes; order Micrococcales; family Microbacteriaceae; genus Microbacterium; species Microbacterium sp. AR7-10. Next base: position 14,750 of record NZ_MJIR01000037.1, read on the forward strand.
AGCCGGCGGATCCGCCCTGGAGACCGTTCTCGATGTATTCCGGATCCTGCAGGTGCAGGCGGTAGAGGTTCTCGGCCTCGGCGATCATCGGTACGAACGGGCGGCCCGCAGCCTCGAATGCTGCCGGGACGGCGACGCCGCCGACCTGGGCCCAGACGCCGTCGATGTCGTCGAACGCGGCGAGGAAGCGGCTCATGCACTCGCCGGCCGGGCCCTGCGCCCAGTCGCCCGCGCACGAGTCGAGCACGTTGATGCCCCGCTCCTCGAACACGGCCCGAGCGGCGTTCGTGCGGTCCTCGTCGACCGAGGTGCCCGCGACACCGGTGATGAGCACGACATTGCCGGTGTCACCCATGAGGTCTGAGAGGTACTCGGCGCCGACCTTGCCGAACTCGGCCTGGTCGAACGTGACGTTCTTCGCACAGGGTTCGGTGACGACGGCGTCGTAGGTGAACATCGGGATTCCGGCGTCGCAGCCCTGCTTGATCACCTGATTGAGCGCGGTGGGAGAGATCGGATAGATCAGGATCGCATCGTACTGGGCGGTGATCATCTGCTGGATCTGCGAGATCTGCGTCTGGGCATCGGTGCCCGCGATGAAGGTCTCGACCGAATCGACCTTGTCCTTCAGCGCATCGGACTCGGCGGCCGCGTAGACGAGGCTCTGCGCCTCGCCCTGCCAGTCGTTGCCCGAGTAGCTCATGCTCAGCGCGATCCGGTAGCCGCCGTCGCCGTCGCCCGCAGAGCCGCCTCCGGTGTTACCCGATGCACAGCCCATGAGGGTCATCGCGCCTGCCGCAGCAAGCGCGATCCCCGCGAGGATTCTCTTCTTATGCATGCTGGTGTTTCCCTTCCCTTTCACTACTGAATAAATATTGGTGCTGACTCAAGAGCGTCAGGTTTTTGACGCCTCTTGGAGGTCTTGCGCTTCCGCTGCCGGAACTCGATGCTCGCGAACATCACCGCCACGAGGATGACGAGGCCCTGCACGATCGTGCGCACTGCTTCGGGCAGCTGGAACGTCATGAGCAGCGTGACGAGCATGCTCAGCAGAACGGCGCCGCCGAGGGTGCCGAGGAAGTGGCCGCGGCCGCCCGAGAACGCCGCACCACCGAGGGCCACGACCGCCACCGACATGAGCAAATACGGCGATCCCATCGCGAGGTAGCTCTGACCGGCGAGGCCCGAGAGCATCATGCCGGCGAGGGCGGCGCTGACACCCGAGATGACGTAGGTGGCGATGATGATGCCCTTGGAGCGCACGCCGGCGAGCCTCGACGCGGCGGGGTTCAGGCCGACGGCCTGGTACTCGCGGCCGAAGCGGGTCTGCCGGTACACGAAGCAGACGATCACCGTCAGAACGAGCAGCGCCGGGATCACCATCGGCATGCTGCCGTCGGAGCCCTTCATGAACTGCGCGATCGCCGGCGGCGGCGAGCCGGTCACGGCACCGCCCGTCCACCCGAGTGAACTGCCCTCGAGGATCGCGCTGAGCGCGAGCGTCATCACGACGGGGTGGATGCCGAAGAACGAGACCCCGAATCCGTTCACCGCGCCCATCGCCGCGCCGTAGGCGATTGCGACGATCGCGCCGAGCAGGAAGCGGTCGTTCGACCCGCCCGAGACCGCGGTGAACAGGATCGCCGACGAGCTGAGGATCCACGGGATCGACATGTCGATGCCGCCGCCGAACACCACGGCGCCCTGGCCGAGGCCCGCCACAGCGGTGATCGCCGCGAGCGAGATGATGGTCTGCATGCTCGAGGGCCCTGCGAGGTTCGGGCGGATCAGCAGCATGAACAGGTAGACCAGGACCACCACGACCCACACGACGGTGACCGTGCGGCGCGCGTCGCCGAGATCGAGCGGCCCGCGCCTGCGGCGGGAGCGCTGCACGCCATGAACCGCGGTGTCGAAGCTCACTTTCTGATTCACGACGAGGCTCCTTCCAGAGTGATCGACTGCTTTCGGTTTCGTTGCAGGATCGTCACGGCGATGACGCTCTGGATCCCCAGCGCGATCAGCAGCAGGATGCCGCGGCCGATCGTGCCCCAGAAGCTCGCGAACCCGAGCACGAAGAGTACGTTGACGAGGATGGTCACGCAGAAGGCGCCGAGCATCGCCCCGATCACGGAGCCGCGACCGCCGCCGAGCCGCAGGCCGCCGACCACGATGGCTGCGAATGCGCCGAGCAGATAGGCGCTGCCGATCTGCGAGTCGCCGCCCGAGGTCTGCGAGGTGAGCGCGACTCCGGCGAGACCGTAAAGGGCACCGGCGAGCGTGAACGCGACGAGCTTGATCTTACGCACCTTGAAGCCGGAGTACTGCGCCGACTCCTCGTCGCTGCCCACGGACAGGAGCTGCCCGCCGAACCGCGAGCGGCGCAGGAACACCCAGCCGACCACGATGAGCAGCATGATGATGAGACCGACCGGGATGCCGCCGACATCAGAGGTGACGAACCCGATGACCGAGAACCCCTCGACGGGGTCGATGCCGCGCGGCTTGGGCAGCAGGAGGAGGGCGAGCCCCGAGTAGACGAAGCCGGTGGCCAGGGTCACGACCACGGGTTCGAGCTTGAACGTCGTCACGATGAGGCCGTTGATGAGACCCGCGAGCGCCCCGATGGCGATCGAGATCAGCACCCACAGGATCTGCTGCCCGACACCACCGCCGAAGTTGATGGTAAGAACCGCGTTCGTGACGGCGATGATGCCAGCCGGCGACAGGTCGAGGCCGCCGACGAGAACGACGAAGGCGAGACCGGCGGCAGCGAGCGCGAGAGTGAGGGTCGCGTTGATCAGGGTGTATTTGATCTGTGCCGGCGACAGCGCGCCCGGGGAGAGCGAGGCATAGATCGCCAGGAGCGCGACGGCGAACAGGATCGGCACGATGAGCCCGCTCTCGGCGAGACGCTGAGTGGTGCTTTTCAGGGACTTCATCGGCTGGCTCCGATCGCTGCAGACATGAGGTTGCTTTCTTGCAGGTCTTCGCCCTGGAATTCGGCCACCACGGTGCCGCGATAGATCACGATCGCACGGTGGCAGAGGTTGACGATCTCAGGGATCTCGGTCGAGTACACGAGGACGGCTTTCCCCTGCCGCGCGTAGTCGCCGATCAGGCGGTAGATCTCGTACTTCGTGCCGACGTCGACGCCGCGCGTGGGGTCGAACAGCAGCAGCACGTCGCTGTCGTTCGCGAGCGCCTTGGCGAAGACGACCTTCTGCTGGTTCCCACCGCTGAGCGAGCTGACCGGGTCATCGATCTTGGTCTCGTCGACCTGGACCGAACGCATCAGGTTGCGAACGGCCGACTCTTCTTTCGCATCGTTGATCCAGAACGCGGACGTCACCCGGCGCAGCACCGGCAGGGCGATGTTCTTGCGAATCGACATCTCGAGGATCGCACCGAGGGTCTTTCGTTCGGCAGGCACGAGGGAGATGCCATTGACGCCCTTCTTCGGTCGGAGCGCCTTCGCCGGAGAAGAGGTGTTGATCGTGTTTCCGTCGAGTCTGACCGTGCCCGCATTCTTGCGACGCGCGCCCGCGAGGACTTCGAAGATCTCCTCCTGTCCCTGGCCGTCGAGGCCCGCGACGCCGACGATCTCGCCGGCACGGATCGAGAGGTCGAGATCTCTCAGCTGGCCCTTGGTGCCCACCGACTCGGCCTGCAGGACGACCGGAGATGCCTCGTCGAACGCGGGCCGCTCAGGGTACGCGGATTCGAGGGATCGACCGATCATCTGCTCGATGACCGTGGTGCGGTCGTAGGCCGACCGGTCGACGTTGTCGACGAGGAGACCGTTGCGCTGCACGTAGATCTCGTCGCAGAAGCGCTCGATCTCTTCGAGCATGTGGGTGATGATGATGACGGCCGCGCCCGCCGCGGTGACGCGCCGGATGATCCTCTCCAGCCAATCGACATCGTCCGGCAGGAGGGCACTCGTGGGCTCGTCGAGGATGAGCACCTGATGCGGGCGGTTGACGGCGCAGAGGATCTCTGCGAGCTGCTGGTCGCGCAGCGAGAGGGAGTCGATCCGCGACGAGGCATCGATGGAGGCGAGGCCCCACTCGGCCGCCAGCTTCTCTGCATACCGGGTCTGTTTGCGGCGGCCGGACACCCAGCCGTCCTTTCGCTGCAGCTGGATGTTCTCGGCCAGGGATAGGTCGGCGATCAGGCTGAGCTCCTGGAACACGGTGCTGACGCCGAGATCCCTGGCATCCTGAGGGCCGCGCATGGTGACCGGCGTGCCGCCGAGGACGATCTCGCCGTCATCGGGGATCACCGCGCCGCACATCGATTTCACCAGCGTCGACTTGCCGGCGCCGTTCTCTCCGACGAGTCCGTAGACCCGCCCGCCGCGCAGCGCGACAGAGATGCCTTTCAGCGCCTGCGTGCTGCCGTAGCTCTTGCGAATGTTCCGCATCTCGAGCACGAACTCGGTTTCGCTCATACTGACCCCTTCGGCCGAAAAAGTTCACCTTCTGTCAGCTGCTTTCGCGTCCGTGCGGGAGTCGTGCCGAGGGAGCTGTCCGCACTGACAGAGAACTCTGATACGTCCCAATGGTGCGCACCGAGCAGAGCGTTAAGCAACGTTCGAATGAATCTCGTGCAAAGTGTCGTCCGCCGGGGTCTAATGGGGCGTGAGTACCGCATGGCATCAATGCTTAACGTTGCTGAACGTAATTCAGTGAACCTACCTTGAGACCCCAAGACGCGGAACCAACGGAGGTGAAGTTCGAGATGTCGGCAAACAGCCCGGCGATGATCCGCCCGAAGGACCGTGTTTCAGCGGCCCAGCTCGCCCGCGCAGCCGGGGTCTCGGCGGCCACGGTGTCATATGTGCTCAACCGACGCCCCGGCGTCTCGGAGGCGACTCGGCAGCACGTGCTCTCCACCGCGACCGAGATCGGCTTCGCTCTCGGTCAGACGAATCCGCGCAGCGATCATCAGCGCATCCTCGGGCTCGTGCTCTCGAACATTGCGAACCCCTTCTACCCGGAACTGTCGGTCGGCTTCTCGGAGGCCGCCCAGCAGCGCGGTTACGACGTCTTCCTGTCGCACACCCACGACGACCTCGAATCGCTGACCCGCGCGATCGAAGCGATGCTCGACCGCAATGTCGAAGGCGTCGCGCTCGCGATCGCGCGCTCCGACAACGCCAGCGCTGTTCGCAGACTCCGGCAGGCGCGCGTGCCGCTCGTGCAGCTGTCACGAAAGTTCCGACACGTCGAAGCCGACTTCGTCGGGATCGACGACCACGGCGCGGCCGCCGCGATCATGCGGCACGCGCTCGGGCACCAGCGCTGGCCGATCGCGACGGTCATCGGTCCCCGCACCTCGTCTGCCTCGCTGAGCCGCGAAGAAGGCTTCGTGAGCGAGGCGCAGCGCGCCGGCGTCACGATTCCCGGGGCGCTCCGCATCAGCGTTCCGCTGTCGCTGCAGAGCGGCCGCGATGCCGCTCAGGTGCTCCTGTCGTCGTCGAATCCGCCGCGCTTCATCCTGTGCGGCGCCGACATCCTCGCCCTGGGCGTGATGAGTCAGGCCCTCGACATGGGTCTGCGCGTGCCCGACGACGTCGCGATCTCCGGCTTCGACGGCATCGACGTCGCGGCGACGCCGATGGTCGGGCTGACGAGCATCGTGCAGCCCCGACGCGACATGGCGCAGAGGGCGGCGGACCTGTTGATAGACCACATCGAACACCCGGAACACCCGGCGGACGTCGTGACGCTCCCGCACACCGTGCGGATCGGTACGAGCTGCGGATGCCCCCTGAAAGGAAGAAAGAAATGAGTGCAACAACACGGACCGTGCTGGTGACCGGCGCAGCTCGTGGCATCGGCGCGGGAATAGCCGAGGTTCTCGCGGCTCGCGGCTTCACGATCGTGATCGCCGATGTCAATGAAGACCAGGCCAGAGAGACCGCCGCGCGGCTCGGGCCCGAGCACGAGGGCATCTCGCTCGACGTGGCCGACAGTGCGGCCGTCGATCAGGCGATCGACGCGCTCGCCGAGCGTGCCGGCGGCCTCTACGGAGTCGTCAACAACGCCGGTATCAACCGAGACGCGATGCTCCACAAGATGACCGACGCGCAGTGGGATCAGGTGCTCGCGGTGGATCTCTCGGCGGTCTTCTACGTGAGCCGTGCCGCCGCACGCCACCTCCGAGAGGCACGACGCGGACGCATCGTCAACATCTCGTCGGCGTCGTGGGAGGGCAACATCGGCCAGGCCAACTACGCGGCCGCGAAAGCGGGCGTGCTCGGTCTCACGTTCACCCTCTCGAAGGAGCTCGCCCGGTACGGCGTCACGGCGAACGCCATCTGCCCCGGCTTCATCGAGACGGACATGACCAGCGCGCTGCCCGAGAACATCTACGCGGCGCAGCTCGAGAAGATCCCGCTCGGCTACGCCGGCAAGCCGCAGGATGTCGGAGCGGCGGTCGCCTACTTCCTCAGCGAAGACGCGTCGTACATCACCGGACAGGTGCTCGAGGTCGGCGGGGGGTACCAGATATGAGTCCCCAGATCATCACCGCCGATGAGGTCCCCGGCGTCATCGAGGACGGTCAGACGGTCGGCACCGACGGCTTCACCCTCATGGGCGTCGCGGACGAGATCTATGCGGCGATCCAGCGGTCGTACCTCGCGACGTCCTCACCCTCCGGGCTCACGCTGTTCCATATCTCAGGACAGTCCAATCGCGAGATCGGCATGGAGCGGTGGGCAGAGCCCGGCCTGCTCAGACGCATCGTCGGCTCGCATTGGGGGCTCGCGCCCCGCATGGGCACGCTCATCAACGACGACGGGGTCGAGGGCGTCTGCCTGCCGCAGGGCCAGGCCTCGAACCTCCTGCACGCGATCGCGGCGGGCCGCCCCGGCAATCTCGCCCGCGTCGGCATCGGAACGTTCGTGGATCCCGACCTCGAGGGCGGTCGGGTGAACGCGAGTGCGCGACAAGCGCTCGAACCGGACGCCTACGTCGAGAAGGTGACCGTCCGCGGCGAAGAGAACCTCCTCTACAAGTCCTTTCCCGTCGATGTCGCGATCTTCCGAGGCACGCGGATGGACAGGCAGGGCAACGTCTCCCAGGACGGAGAGGCCGCCGGCCTCGATGCGCTCGCGCTCGCACAGGCCGCGCACAACTCGGGCGGCATCGTGATCTGCCAGGTGAAGGAGATCGTCGAAGACGGCGAGATCAAGCCTCGCGACGTCACGGTGCCGGCGGCGCTCGTCGACTACGTCGTCGTCACGAGCGACGTTGTCGAGCACCACCGTCAGAGCGACTCCTTCGTCGCCGACCCGGGTCTGATCGGCGGTGTCATCTCGGATGAGGCGCTGACCCGGGTGCTCGGCTCACGCGAGATCGCACCTGCACGCATGGCGATCGGGCGTCGCGGCGCAAACCTGGTGAAGCCCGGCGACATCATCAACGTCGGCACAGGAATCCCCGGCGACACCATCGGAGTCGCGCTCGCCGAGAACGGGCTGCTCCCGCAGGTGACCATGTCGATGGAGTCAGGGGTCTATGGCGGAGTGCCCCTCGGCGGCACCGACTTCGGGGCGGCCCAGCACCCCTCCGCGATCATCTCGCACAGTGCGCAGTTCGACTTCTACACGGGGGGCGGCGTGGACATCGCCTTCATGGGAGTCGGCCAGGTGGACGCCGCAGGCGACGTCAACGTCTCGAAACTGGGCGGACGACTGATCGGCTGCGGTGGCTTCATCGACATCCTGAGCGGCGCGAAGCGCGTCTGCTTCCTCATGTCCGGAGCCGGACGCCACCCGAAGTTCGTCGACGAGATCGACCACCTCACGTTCAACGGACGCGAAGCGCTGCGCAACGGGCAGCAGGTGTTCTTGGCCACGGAGGACTACACGCTGCAACTCGCGCCAGCCGGGTGGACCGTGCTGAGCTGCGACGACACGGACGAGGCGCGGGAGCGGTTGGCGGCAGTTCCGCTCGCCGCGGCCTGAACGCACCCACTGAAGCTCAAGGAAGGATGAACACATGTCATCGCATGACCCCATCGTCATCGTCGAGGGCGCGCGCACCCCGGTCGCGTCCTTCGGCGGCGGATTCAAGGATGTGCCGGCGCACGTGCTCGGCGCCACCGCCGTCAAGGAGGCGCTCAGCCGTGCCGGTCTGAAGCCCGAGGACCCGGAGGAGTTCGTCATCGGCTGCGTCGGGCAGACCGGACCTGACGCGTTCCTGGCCCGCCGAGTGGCGCTCGAAGCCGGAGCCGACCCCTCATCGACGGCGCTCACCGTCAACCGACTGTGCGGATCGGGGCTGCAGGCGATCGCCACGGCTGCGACCGAGCTGCGCGAGGGCGACTCCTCGATCGTCGTGGCGGGCGGCGCCGAGAACATGACCCGCCAGCCGTTCATGGACTTCCAGGCGCGCAACGGGTACCGCCTGGGGCACCACGAGCTGGTCGACGGCACGCTGTCGCTCGTCACCGATCCCTGGGGGGAGTACCCCATGGGGCGCACGGCCGAGAACGTCGCCGAGCGGTTCCGCATCTCGAGAGAGGAGCAGGATGCCTTCGCGCTGGAGAGCCAGCGCCGCGCTGCAGTCGCACAGGCCGAGGGCCTCGTGGACGCCGAGATCGCACCGGTGACGGTCAGCTCGCGACGCGGTGATGTGATCGTCGATCGTGACGAGCACCCGCGAGAGACATCGCTGGAGAGCCTGGGCAAGCTGCGCCCGGCCTTCTCGAAGACCGGGTCGGTCACCGCCGGCAACGCATCGGGCATCAACGACGGTGCTGCGGCGCTCGTCCTCGCACGCGAGAGCGAAGCCGACCTACGCGGGCTGCCGAAGATCGCCGAGTTCGTCGCCTTCGCGAAGGTGGGCATCGCGCCGGACATCATGGGATACGCGCCGACCGCGGCCATCAGCAAGGTGCTCGACAAGGCCGGTCTCAAGCTCTCCGACATCGGCTGGATCGAGTTGAACGAGGCGTTCGCCTCGCAGGCGGTGGCCGTTGTGCGTGACGCGGGTCTGGACCCCGATATCGTCAACCCGCTCGGCGGCGCGATCGCCTGGGGGCACCCGGTCGGCGCCACCGGTGCGATTCTGACGCTTCGCACCATCTACAACCTGCGCCGTCTCGGTCGTGAATACGGTCTCGTGACCATGTGCATCGGTGGAGGCCAGGGAGTCGCCGCGATCGTCCGGGCGCTCTGATCATGCCGGCCCTCGAGGAGCAGCCCGCGCTGCGAGTGCTTCTCGCATTCGACTCCTTCAAGGGGTCGATGACGGCGACGGAGGCCTGCCGAGCATCGGCGACCCTGCTCGCGGAGCGGTTCGGCGAGCGGGTCGAGGTGACCTCGAAGCCGCTTGCCGACGGCGGCGAGGGCAGCTTGGAGCTGCTGCAGGCACAGGATCAGGTCGCGGCCGTCACCGTGCAGGCGGTCGACGCGATCGGGCGACCCCGGTCCGTCGAGTACCTTCTCGACGACACGCGGCGCATCGCCTACATCGAGGTGGCTGAAGTTGTCGGACTACCCGCGGTGTCCAACGTCGAGTTGCGTTCGCTCGCAGCTTCATCGTACGGAGCGGGGCTCGTCGTCGCGGACGCACTGAACCGGGGCGCCGAACGCCTGATGATCTTCCTAGGCGGCAGCGCCACGAGCGACGGCGGATCAGGCATACTCGAGGCCCTGGGCGCGCGGCTACTCGATGCTTCGGGCCAGTCGCTCGGACGGGGGGGAGGCGCACTGGTCGATCTCGCCGAAGTCGATGCGACGCGACTGCTACCGAGCGCGCTCGCCGCCGAGTGGGTGTTTGTCGCCGATGTAAAAGCACCGCTGCTCGGCCCGACCGGGGCAGCGCAGCGCTACTCACCGCAGAAGGGCGCGGGCCCCGATCAGGTGGCGCACCTCGAGCGAGCGCTCGATCACGCTTCGGCGCTACTCGAGCGGCGCACGGGCAGAAATCTTCGGGCGCGAGCGGGTGGGGGAGCCGCCGGCGGAATGCAACTTTTTCCGGCCGCATTCTGCTCGGTCGAGGTGGTCGCTGGCGGCCTGCTCCTCGCTGCCGAGACAGGGGCGTCGTCGGCGCTCGAGAACGTCGACGTCGTCTTCACCGGCGAGGGTAGGTTTGACGCGCAGTCGCTCGACGGCAAGGTCGTCGGCACGCTTCTCGAGATGGCCCAACTGCTACCCAACCGTCCCCCTATCGTCGTCATCGCGGGTGACACACGCGCAGCGGCCCATCTGCGGAGCAGCGGGCGGCTCGAAGGAATCGCAGGGGTATTCGGAATCGCTGAGTCCGCGGCTGAGCTCTCTGAATTGCAGGCCGATGCAGCTGGTCTGCTCGCGCGCCATGTGGCCGAACTGGTGTCGGTCATGCTTCTGACTGGATCACGCCGGTCTGGCGGAGCATCAGGGACTGCTGCACGAATAGGNNACCTATTCGTGCAGCAGTCCCGGCATCGACGGCCAAGTCCTCTCCTCCCGCGTTCACAACGTCACGGGAAAGTACAGCTAGCGGGCTGCCTCGATCGCACTTGACGGGCCCACCTATTCTTCGGAGAGCGTGGGGAGATCAGCTGCTCCGCCCGAAGCTGGCAGGTGCACAAGGGCGCGCGCAGAATCAACCACGACAGAGGGTGATCCCCGCTGAGCGAGAGTCCGAGCCGCCAGCCGCAGAGTATGAACGCCCCGGGCCGATCCACGCTAAGGGGACACTAGTCGCGTCTTCATGACGATCGCTTGAGTACCGACACCAGTACTTACGGTGGGCCCTGCCGGGATCGAACCGACGACATCCACGGTGTAAACGTGGCGCTCTACCAGCTGAGCTAAAGGCCCTGGTAGCCCCATTCTACGGTGCGGAATTTGCGGAACACGTCTTCAGAACGGATATAGGCTGACCACAGCGCGCGTTGTGCGGTGCCGACAAGGTCCGACCGCGGCGCATCCCGTTTCCTTGGCACGACCTGCCAGCTTGACGAAAGGCTCCACGTGACCGTCCACGATCAGGATCCGTACTCCCAGGCACCTCTGGACAGCGACCCAGAGGAGACCGGCGAGTGGCAGCAGTCGCTCGACGAGCTGGTGGATGCGAAGGGTCCCGGCCGCGGCCGGGAGATCATGCTCAGCCTGCTGAAGCGCTCGAAGGAGCGTCACCTCGGCGTGCCGATGGTGCCGACCACCGACTACATCAACACCATCGCCGCCTCCAACGAGCCGGAGTTCCCCGGCGACGAGGAGATCGAGCGCCGCTACCGGCACTGGATCCGCTGGAACGCGGCCATCACCGTGCACCGCGCACAGCGCCCCGGCATCGGCGTCGGCGGGCACATCTCCACGTACGCCGGAGCCGCCTCGCTGTACGAGGTCGGCTTCAACCACTTCTTCCGCGGCCAGGACCACCCCAGCGGCGGCGATCAGATCTTCATCCAGGGCCACGCCTCCCCCGGCATCTACGCCCGCTCGTTCCTCGAGGGGCGCCTGAGCGAGGCCGACATGGACGGCTTCCGTCAGGAGAAGTCGCACGCGGGCCACGCCCTTCCGTCGTACCCGCACCCGCGGTCGATGCCGGAGTACTGGCAGTTCCCGACCGTGTCGATGGGTCTCGGGCCGATCAACGCGATCTACCAGGCGCAGGCGAACAAGTACCTCACCAACCGCGGCATCAAGGACACCGGCGACCAGCAGGTCTGGGCGTTCCTCGGCGACGGCGAGATGGACGAGGTCGAGAGCCGCGGACAGCTGCAGGTGGCCGCCAACGAAGGCCTCGACAACCTCACCTTCGTGATCAACTGCAACCTGCAGCGTCTCGACGGCCCGGTGCGCGGCAACGGCAAGATCATCCAGGAGCTCGAGTCCTTCTTCCGCGGCGCCGGATGGAACGTCATCAAGGTCATCTGGGGCCGTGAATGGGACGACCTGCTCGCCCGCGACACCGACGGCGCCCTGCTGAACATCATGAACGCCACCCCCGACGGCGACTACCAGACGTACAAGGCCGAGTCCGGCGCGTACATCCGCGAGAACTTCTTCGGTCGCGATGAGCGCGCCGCAGCCCTGGTCAAGGACCTCTCGGATGACGAGATCTGGCACCTGCGCCGCGGCGGTCACGACTACCGCAAGGTGTACGCGGCCTACAAGTCGGCGATGGAGCACAAGGGCCAGCCGACCGTCATCCTCGCCAAGACCGTCAAGGGCTACGGCCTCGGTCCGCACTTCGAGGGCCGCAACGCGACCCACCAGATGAAGAAGATGACGCTGGACAACCTCAAGACGTTCCGCGACACCATGCAGATCCCGATCACGGACGCGCAGCTGGAAGAGAACCCGTACCTGCCCCCGTACTACCACCCGGGCAAGGACGACGAGACCATCCAGTACATGCTCGAGCGCCGCCGCAACCTCGGCGGCATGATCCCCGAGCGCCGCACCTCGCACACCGCGATCACGCTGCCCGAGGAGTCGACCTACGCGCTGCCGCGCAAGGGATCCGGCACCCAGGAGATCGCCACGACCATGGCGTTCGTGCGTCTGCTCAAGGACCTGCTGCGGGCGAAGGACTTCGGCAACCGCATCGTGCCGATCATCCCCGATGAGGCGCGCACGTTCGGCATCGACGCGTACTTCCCGACGGCGAAGATCTACAACCCGAACGGCCAGCACTACACCTCCGTCGACCGCCAGCTCCTGCTCGCGTACAAGGAGAGCCCGCAGGGGCAGATCGTGCACGTCGGCATCAACGAGGCCGGCGCGATGGCGGCGTTCACCGCCGCTGGCACGTCGTACTCCACGCAGGGCGAGCCGCTGATCCCGATCTACATCTTCTACTCGATGTTCGGCTACCAGCGCACGGGTGACGCGATGTGGGCCGCGGGCGACCAGATGGCGCGAGGCTTCATCATCGGCGCCACCGCCGGCCGCACGACGCTGACCGGTGAGGGACTGCAGCACGCCGACGGACACTCGCCGCTGCTGGCATCCACCAACCCGGCCACCGTCTCGTACGACCCCGCATACGGCTACGAGATCGCGCACATCGTGCGCTCGGGACTCGAGCGGATGTACGGCGGATCGCACCCCGACCCCGACGTGATGTACTACATCACGGTCTACAACGAGCCGCTCGTGCAGCCGGCCGAGCCGGAGGATGCCGACATCGACGGCATCATCCGCGGCATCCACCGCATCAAGCCCGGCACGGGCGAGGGCCACAAGGCGCAGCTGTTCGCCTCCGGCGTCGGCGTGCCGTGGGCGCTGGAGGCCCAGGAGCTGCTGCAGCAGGACTGGGGCGTCAGCGCGGATGTGTGGTCGGTCACCTCGTGGAGCGAGCTGCGCCACGACGGACTCGCCGTCGACGAGCACAACTTCCTGCACCCCGAGGAGGAGCCGCAGACGGCCTACCTCACGCAGAAGCTGCAGGGCGCCGAGGGCCCGGTCGTCGCGGTCAGCGACTTCATGCACGCCGTGCAGGACCAGATCCGTCCATGGGTTCCGAACCCGTACTACACGCTGGGCGCCGACGGCTTCGGCTTCTCGGACACCCGCGCGGCCGCGCGACGCTTCTTCAAGATCGACGGTCCGTCCATGGTGGTCCGCACTCTGCAGGCGCTGGCCGACGAGGGCAAGGTCGACCGCTCGGTCATCGGCCAGGCCATCGAGAAGTACCGTCTGTTCGACGTGAACGCCGGCACCAGTGGAAACGCGGGCGGCGAGAGCTGAACCTGTGAGCAGTACCGCCCAGCAGGCCATGGACAAGGCCGCGACACTCGCCTGGCTGCGCCGGATCTCCGGTGACATCGCGACGGTGACGATCAAGCGGCTCGAGGACACCCTGCCGTGGTACGCCGACATGCCACCGGCCCGACGCTCCGCCGTCGGGCTGGTGGCCCAGGCGGGCATCACGTCGTTCATCCAGTGGTACGAGGATCCGACGTCGACCCCCTGGATCGCCGCCGACATCTTCGCCGCCGCTCCGCGCGAGCTGCTGCGCAGCGTCAGCCTGCAGCAGACGCTGCAGCTGATCCGCGTCACCGTCGAGGTCACCGAGGAGCGTGTCGCCGGACGCGGAGAGGATCTGCGCGAGGCGATCCTGCTCTACTCGCGCGATGTCGCGTTCGCCTCGGCCGACGTGTACGCCCGCGCCGCCGAGGCGCGCGGACTGTGGGATGCCAGGCTCGAGGCACTCGTGGTCGACTCCATCCTCACGGGCGAGGCCGACGAGGAGCTGCCCAGCCGCATCGCCGCCCTCGGGTGGCACGGCCACGGCGAGGTCAGCGTCCTCGTCGGCACGACTCCCCCGCAGTTCGACGTCGACCTGGTGCGTCGCACCGCCCGGCGCATGTCGGTCGACGTGCTGATCGGCGTGCAGGGCTCGAGGCTCGTGCTCGTCATCGGTCGCGCCCGCGTGCCCGGCAAGGAGGAGGAGACCGAGGACCTGCCGTTCAGCGAGATCGCGCAGCGCCTGGAGCCCTCGTTCGGGCCGGGATACGTCGTGCTCGGCCCGCCGGTGACCGCGCTCGTCGACGCCGGGCAGAGCGCCCGTGCCGCGCTGGCAGGCTTCGCCGTCGCCCGGGCCTGGCGGGGCGCGCCGCGGCCGGTCGAGGCCGACGATCTGCTGCCCGAGCGGGCCCTCGCCGGAGACACGCTGGCCAAGCAGACGCTCATCGACCGGATCTTCCGACCCCTGCAGGCCCACTCCACCGATCTGGTCACGACGCTGTGGAGCTATCTCGACAACGGCAGGTCGCTGGAGGCCACCGCCCGCGAGCTGTTCGTGCACCCGAACACGGTGCGCTACCGGCTCAAGCGGGTCACCGAGGTGATCGGCTGGGATGCCACCGGCCCGCGCGAAGCACTGATCCTGCAGACGGCCCTGATCCTCGGCTCGATCGGCACCGCGGAGCCCGCCAGACGTCGTGCAGTGACGCGGCGTCGCTGACGCCCCGAAGCGGCACGCGACGAATCGATGTGCGCCACGCACAATCGATTCGTCGATTGTTGTGATGTTTCATCCACCACCGGTGACCGATCGTTGGCAGACTGGACAGGTGATCGTCGTCGCCTCGCCCGGACAGGGCTCCCAGACCCCCGGCTTCCTCGCTCCGTGGCTCGAGTTGGACGGCGTCGCCGACCGGCTGAGCGCGTACTCCGACGCCGCCGAGGTCGACCTGATCGCGCACGGCACCGAATCGGACGCCGACACCATCCGCGACACGCGCATCGCGCAGCCGCTGATCGTCGCGGCATCGCTGATCGCCGCGGAGCAGCTGAGCCTGCGCGCCGGCCGCCGAGCCGACGGCGTGGCCGGACACTCCGTCGGTGAACTCGCCGCCCTGGTCGGCGCCGAGGTGATCGCCGCCGACGACGCGATGCGCCTGGTCGGCATCCGGGGTCGAGCGATGGCGGATGCCGCAGCTCACACACCCACCGGCATGAGCGCGGTGCTCGGTGGCGACGTCGACGAGGTGCTGGCACTGCTCGACGAGCTCGAGCTCACCCCCGCGAACTACAACGTCGCCGGGCAGATCGTCGCCGCCGGCGCGCTGCCCACGCTCGCTCAGCTGGCCGAGCGTGCCCCGCGCGGCGTGCGCGTGATGCCGCTGCAGGTCGCGGGCGCGTTCCACACCTCGTACATGGCTCCCGCCGTCGACACGCTGCGCGCCGCCGTGGCGGACATCGCCGCGAACGATCCGACCGTCACCCTCTGGTCGAACCGCGACGGCGCCGTCGTCGACGCCGGACAGGACGCCCTCGACCGCATCGTGACCCAGGTCTCTTCGCCGGTGCGCTGGGATCTGTGCATGGCGGCGTTCACCGCCGCCGGCATCACGGGCTTCATCGAAGTGGCCCCCGCCGGAGCCCTGACCGGCCTCGCCAAGCGCGGACTGCGCGGCGTGCCGAATGTCGCAGTGAAGACCCCCGACGACCTCGACGCGGCTGTGGAGCTGCTGACCGGGTCATCGCAGAACGGAGCACTCTCGTGAGCACCCTCAAGCAGGCCACCGGCCCCGCCTACACCCGCATCTACTCGGTCGGCGCGGCGCGCGGTGAGAACGCGGTGCCGAACGACGACCTGGTCGGCCCCATCGACTCCAGCGATGAGTGGATCCGGCAGCGCACCGGCATCATCACCCGCACCCGCGCGGTGCCCGAGACGAGTGTGATCGAGCTCTCCACCGCCGCAGCGAAGGAAGCCGTCGAGCGCTCGGGGGTCGACCCGGCCGAGATCGACCTGGTGATCGTCGCGACGATCAGCAACCCGAAGCAGACCCCGTCCGTCGCGGCGATCGTGGCCGATCGCATCGGCGCCACACCCGCGGCGGCGTACGACATGAACGCCGCGTGCGCCGGGTACGCCTACGCCGTCGCGCAGGCGGACGCGCTCATCCGAGCCGGCGCCGCTCGCCACGCCGTGGTCATCGGCGCCGAGAAGCTCTCCGACGTCGTCGATCCGACCGACCGCAGCATCTCCTTCCTGCTCGGTGACGGCGCGGGCGCCGTGGTCATCGGACCGAGCGACACCCCTGGCATCTCCGCGACCATCTGGGGCTCGGACGGCTCGAAGTCCGACCTCGTCGGCATGAACCACACCCTCACCGACTTCCGCGACGGCAAGGCCCCCTGGCCCACGCTGCGCCAGGAGGGCCCGAGCGTGTTCCGCTGGGCGGTGTGGGAGATGGCGAAGGTGGCCCGCGAGGCGCTCGAGCGGGCCGGCATCGAGGCATCCGATCTCGCCGCGTTCATCCCGCACCAGGCCAACCTGCGCATCATCGAGGAGTTCGCGAAGCAGCTGAAGCTGCCCGAGACCACCGTCATCGCGCGCGACATCGAGACCACCGGCAACACGTCGGCCGCATCGATCCCGCTGGCGACGCACCGTCTGCTCGAGGAGCACCCCGAGCTGAGCGGCGGTCTCGCCCTGCAGATCGGGTTCGGCGCCGGTCTGGTCTTCGGCGCGCAGGTCGTCGTGCTGCCCTGATCCGGCCCGCGCCTTCCCTAGACTGATCA
Organism: Microbacterium sp. AR7-10; assembly: GCF_001878835.1. NCBI lineage: Bacteria > Bacillati > Actinomycetota > Actinomycetes > Micrococcales > Microbacteriaceae > Microbacterium > Microbacterium sp. AR7-10. The sequence continues at coordinate 31,740 of NZ_MJIR01000037.1, forward strand.
CCGGTCCAACCCATTCCGAGAAAGTAGGAAACACCATGGCTCTCACCAACGACGAGGTCCTCGCCGGCCTTGCTGAGCTTGTCACCGACGAGACGGGCATCGACGCGTCCGAGGTCACGATGGAGAAGTCGTTCACCGACGACCTCGACATCGACTCGATCTCGATGATGACGATCGTCGTCAACGCCGAGGAGAAGTTCGGCGTGACCATCCCCGACGACGAGGTCAAGAACCTGAAGACCGTCGCCGACGCCGTCAACTTCATCGTCGCCGGCCAGGAGTAACACCTGCGGATGCCACCCCCGCGGACCGCGGGGTGTGGCATCCTCCTGCACCGATCCCTCCTCCTCACGAAGGACCTCCATGACCAAGCGCATCGTCGTCACCGGCATCGGCGCCACGTCCGCTCTGGGCGGCACGGCTCCCGAGAACTGGGCGAACCTGCTCGCCGGCCAGTCCGGAACCCGCACGCTGCCGCACGACTGGATCGAGAAGTACCAGATCCCCGTGCACTTCGCCGCGGAGGCCGTCGTGCGACCCGAGGAGGTGCTGCCGCGTCACGAGGCGAAGCGCCTCGACCCGTCGACGCAGTTCGCGATGATCGCGGCGCGTGAGGCGTGGGAGGACGCGGGATCCCCTGATGTCGATCCCGAGCGTCTCGGCATCGACTGGGCGACCGGCATCGGCGGCGTGTGGACGCTGCTGGATGCCTGGGACACCCTGCGCGAGAAGGGCCCCCGGCGCGTCATGCCGCTGACGGTGCCCATGCTCATGCCGAATGCCGGTGCCGGCAACCTCTCGCTGCACTTCAACGCGAAGGCGTTCGCCCGCACGGTGGTCAGCGCGTGCGCGTCGAGCACCGAGTCGATCGCCAACGCGTACGAGCACCTGCAGGACGGTTTCGCCGACGTCGTGATCGCCGGTGGCGCCGAGTCGGCGATCCACCCGATCACGATGGCGTCCTTCGCCTCGGCGCAGGCGCTCTCCCGTCGCAACGACGACCCGGCCACCGCATCCCGACCCGGCGCGATCGACCGGGACGGCTTCGTGATGGGCGAGGGCGGCGCCGCCCTCGTGCTCGAGACCGAAGAGCACGCCACGGCCCGCGGAGCCAAGATCTACGGCTATGTGGTGGGCGGCGGCGTCACGGCCGACTCGTACCACATCACCGGAAACGACCCCGAGGGCACCGGCGCGGCGCGCGCCGTCGAGGCGGCCCTGTCTCTTATACACATCTGACGCTGCCGACGAACTCAAAAAAAAAAAAGGACAGGATACGACTACGGAGAGTCGTATAGTCGTTGTATAACGCATAACAGGCTGGAGAGTTAAAC
>NZ_MJIR01000038.1:0-6041 GCF_001878835.1 Microbacterium sp. AR7-10
GTGTCTGTTGACGATCTGAATGTAGTTATCCACACGAGCGTGTTCTTTTTTTTTTTTTTGAGTTCGTCGGCAGCGTCAGATGTGTATAAGAGACAGAACTCATACCGGAGCGAGAAGGGGTGGCCGGTCAGTGGAGGTCGATCGTGCGCACGGCGTGCAGGCCGTCGCGGATGAAGCGGTTCGCGTGCGCGGCAAGGTCATCGGAGTCCTGCCAGAGGTTGCGCCAGATGCCGAGCGTGTTGCTCAGCTCGGCGCTGACCACTGCCGACGAGAACGATTCGAACACCACCGGGCCGTCGTAGCGCACGTCGTGCAGGGCGCGGAAGAACGCGCCGAAGTCGACCGAGCCGGTGCCGAGGTACCCGCGGTGGCTCTCGCCGATGTGCACGTAGCCGAGCCGACCGGCGGCGGCGACGTCGTGCACGGGCTGGAAGAGATCGGACTCCTCGATGTTCATGTGGTACGTGTCGAGGTGCACCGACACCCCGTCGAGCCCGGCGCTGTCGAGGTAGGCGAGCGCTCCCCGTCCGGTGTTGAAGACATTGGACTCGTAGCGGTTCACGACCTCGAGCGAGAGGCGGATGCCGCGCTGCGCGGCCTTCTCGGCGAGGCGCGCGATCGCGGCGCGGCTGTTCGCCACCCCGCGCTCGGTGGTCGGAGCGCCGTACTTCTGCATGGCGGAGTAGATCACGCCGCACAGCACGTCGCCGCCCATGGCGGCGACGTGATCGAGGCAGCGCTCCAGCATCCGCTCGCCGGCGGCGACGACGGCCTGATCCTCGCTGGTCAGGTCGGTGTCGGCGGTCAGCCCGAGGGATGCCGTGACCGCCAGCTCGTTGTCACGCAGCAGGCGTCCGGCCAGGTCGGCGTCGAACCCCGCGACGTCCATCAGCGGGATCTCGACGAGGTCGAAGCCGGCCCGTTTGGCCCCCTCGATCGCCCGACGCAGCCCCTGCTCGTCGAAGGTGCCGGTGAAGACCAGGGCGTGCGCGCCGATGAGCATGACTCTCCTTCCGGGCGCACGCACCTCGCACGCCGTCGTGACCAAGATGTTATTACATGTCTGGCAAGATGTCATTACAGGTCTTCCGCACGACGATCTGGTCACGTACTGTCAGATGCACTTGCGCGAGCGGTGAGACCGACGCACAATTGATCCGATGTTTGAAATGGATTCCACAACCGCGGGATCCGCAAGACCTTCAAGGGAGCAGGTGCCCATGAGTGATCCCATCCTCCGGATGGAGGGAATCAGCAAGGGATTCCCCGGCGTGCAGGCGCTCCAGGACGTGCACCTCGAAGTGCACCCCGGTGAGGTGCTCGTGCTGGTCGGCGAGAACGGTGCCGGCAAGTCCACCCTCATGAAGATCCTCTCGGGTATCTACACCCGCGACGCGGGCACGATCACCTTCGAGGGCGAGCAGATCGAGCTCACCGGTCCGCTGCAGGCGCAGCAGCTGGGCATCACGATCATCCACCAGGAGCTGAACATGATGCCCGACCTCACGGTCGCGCAGAACATCTACATCGGCCGCGAGCCGAAGACCGGCCCCTTCCTGTCGGAGCGCGCGCTGAACCGCCGCACCGAGGAGCTGCTGCAGCGCCTGGACATCAAGCTCGACCCGCGCAGGAAGGTCGGCGATCTCACGGTGGCCGAGCAGCAGATGGTCGAGATCGCCAAGGCCCTCTCGTTCAACGCCAAGGTGCTCATCATGGATGAGCCCACATCCGCGCTCACCGACGCGGAGGTGGAGACCCTCTTCGTGCTCATCGAGCAGCTCAAGCAGCGCGGCACCGGCATCGTCTACATCTCGCATCGCATGGACGAGCTGCGTCGGCTGGCAGACCGGGTGAGTGTGCTGCGCGACGGCGCCTACATCGGATCACTGGAGAAGTCCGAGATCAGCATCCCGAGGATCATCGAGATGATGGTGGGCCGCGCGATCGACGAGGGCACCCGCCCCGAGGCACGCGAGCACGCCGGCGATCCCGTGGTGCTCGACGTGCAGGGCCTGTCGACGAAGACGCTGCTGAAGGATGTCTCGTTCCAGCTGCACAAGGGCGAGATCCTCGGTTTCGCCGGGCTGATGGGGGCCGGTCGCACCGAGACCGCCCGCGCCATCATCGGCGCCGACCGCAAGGACGCCGGCACGATCAACGTCGGCGGCAAGCCGGCGCGCATCCGCCAGCCCGAGGACGCCGTCAAGCGGGGCATCGGCTACCTCTCCGAGGACCGCAAGCTGCTCGGTCTCATGCTCGAGCAGGATGTGACGTTCAACACCGTGCTGGCCTCGCTGGACTCCTACGCCAACGCGATCGGCTGGATGGGCGACCGCAAGGCGAAGAACCAGACCAAGGACTACGTGCAGCAGCTGCGGGTGAAGACCCCGTCGGTCAACCAGATCGTGAAGCTGCTGTCGGGAGGAAACCAGCAGAAGGTCGTCATCGCCCGGTGGCTGATGCGCGACTGCGACATCCTCATCTTCGACGAGCCCACCCGCGGCATCGACGTCGGAGCCAAAGAGGAGATCTACCGCCTGATGCAGCAGCTCGCGGCATCCGGCAAATCCATCATCGTCATCTCATCGGAGCTGCCGGAGATCCTCCGCGTCGCGAACCGCATCGCCGTGTTCGCGAACGGTCGGATCACCGGCACCCTCCGCAACGAGGAAGCCAGCCAGGAGAAGATCATGCAGCTCGCCGCCCATGGGGAGGAAGAAGAATGAGCACGCCGCAGCAGTCCGGATCGACGACCACCGTCGTCCAGCAGGCCGTCGCCGAGAACACCGACAAGCGCGACATCAGCGGGATGCTGAAGCGCCAGCTGCAGCAGTCGCTGGCCTTCGGCACGCTCGTCGTGCTGGTCATCTTCTTCGCGATCGCCAGCCCCGCGTTCTTCACGGTGAGCAACCTCACCACCGTGCTCCTGTCGACCGCGGTGATCGCGATCCTCGCGCTCGGCACCACGTTCGTGATCATCACCGGCGGCATCGACCTGTCGCTGGGCACCGGCATGGCGTTGTGCGCGGTGATGACCGGTGTGTTCATCACGAACTGGGGCCTGCCCATCTGGGTGGGCGTGCTCGGCGGCATCGCGACGGGCGTGCTGATGGGCCTGGTCAACGGCGTGAACATCACCGTCCTGCGTCTGCCGCCGTTCATCGCCACCCTCGCGATGATGATGATCGCGGGCGGTCTCGCCCTGGTCATCTCGAACGTGCGCCCGATCTACTTCTCGACCTCGGCCCCCGACTTCAAGCGCATCGCGCTCGGTGTGCTGATCCCGGGCATCCCGAACGCAGTGCTCATCACGATCGTGCTCGCGATCGTCGCCGCGCTCGTGCTGTCGAAGACCCTGCTCGGTCGCTACACCTTCGCGATCGGCTCGAACGAGGAGGCCACCCGCCTCTCGGGCGTCAACACCCGCCGCTGGACGATCTTCGTCTACATGTTCGCCGGTGCCTTCGTCGGCGTCGCGGGAGTCGTCATCGCCGCGCGCCTCGACTCGGCGCAGCCGCAGATCGGCATGGGCTACGAGCTGCAGGCGATCGCCGCGGTCATCATCGGCGGCACCTCGCTGCTCGGTGGTCGCGGCTCGATCATCGGCACCGTGATCGGCGCGCTCATCATGAGCGTGCTCGTCAACGGCCTCAGCATCTTGTCGATCCAGACCGAGTGGCGCAACATCGTCGTCGGTGTCGTCGTGCTGCTCGCCGTGTTCTTCGACTCGCTGCGCAACCGCCAGCGCAACTGAACGCCTCTTCCCGCACCATCACCCGCGGCTGATCACCCGATCAGCCCACACACAGAGAACAATGGAGTTTCCATGCGATTCAGCAAGAAGAAGACTGCCTTCGCAGCTCTCCTCGCGGCATCCGCGATCGCCCTCGCCGGCTGCGGCGGCGGCGACGTCGTCAGCGAGAACCCCGGCGGCGACGCAGGATCCTCGGACGGCGAGATGTATGTCGCGCTCGTGTCGAAGGGCTTCCAGCACCAGTTCTGGCAGGCCGTGAAGACGGGCGCCGAGGAGAAGGCGAAGGAGCTCGGCGTGCGCGTCACGTTCGAGGGCCCCGCTGCCGAGACCGAGATCGCCCAGCAGCTCGACATGCTCACCACGGCGATCAACGCCAACCCGGATGCGATCGGCTACGCCGCCCTCGACCCCGAGGCCTGTGTCGCGCCGCTGGAGCAGGCCAAGTCCAAGGACATCCCGGTCGTGTACTTCGACGCGCCGTGCAACGGCGACGTCGGACTCAGCCTGGCCGCGACCGACAGCAAGGCCGCCGGAGCGCTGGCAGCCGAACACATGGCGAAGCTCATCGGCGGCAAGGGCGAGGTCGCGATCGTCGGCCACTCGCAGATCAACTCGACCGGTGTCGAGCGTCGCGACGGCTTCGTCGAGAAGATCGAGGCGGACTTCCCCGACATCAAGATCGTCGACATCCAGTACGGCGACGGCGACCACCTGAAGTCGGCCGACATCGCCAAGAGCATGATCGCCGCTCACCCCGACCTCAAGGGCATCTACGGCACCAACGAGGGTTCGGCGATCGGTGTGGTCAACGCGGTCAACGAGCTCGGCATCGAGAAGGGCAAGCTGACCATCATCGGCTTCGACTCGGGTGCGGCACAGGTCAACGCGATCAAGGACGGCATCATGGCCGGCGCGATCACGCAGGACCCGATCGGCATCGGCGCCCGCACCGTGGAGTCGGCTGTCGCCGCCGCCAAGGGCGAGAAGCTCGACGAGTTCTACGACACCGGTTCGTACTGGTACGACGCCGAGAACATCGACGACCCGAAGATCGCCGCGGTCCTCTACGAGTGATCCGCTGACGCTCTGATCAGGAAGGGCCCCTCACCGACGGTGAGGGGCCCTTCCTGCATGCTCCTCTTCCTGCATCCGCCCCCGTCTGCATCCGCCCCCGTGTGCACCGCCCCCGTCTGCAAAGAACCGCCCCTCGCTCCGGTATCAGTTCGTGCCGCTGCCGCGCGCAACAGGCGGCACAAACTGATACCGGAGCGAGAAGCGGTTGCGGGGGAGGGGAGGGGAGTCAGTGGGAGAGGGAGAGGAGTCGGGCGGGGTTGTCGATCAGCATCCGCTCGACTGCCGCCTCGCCGATGAGGGCGGTGAGTCGCGGCAGGTAGCGGTCGCCGAGGTATCCCAGGCCCGGCATCCCGCCGTAGGAGATGTACCGGGTGCGGCGCGCGACGTCGCCGCCGAGCACGATCCGCTCGCCACCGCCCGCCTCGACCACGGATGCCGTGAGAGCCAGCAGCTCGGCATCCGAGCGCGTGCGGGGGCGGGCGAAGCCGTCGTAGCCCAGGTAGGCGCCGCGCTCCGACAGTGAGGCATGCAGCCCGGCATCCGGGTCGCGGTCAGCGTGCGCGAGCACGACGCGGTGCTCGGCGACGCCGGCAGCGGCGAGCAGATCGAGCACCTCGTGCGCTGCCGTGCAGAACTCCAGGTGCACCATCACCGGGGCGCCGGTGGCACGATGCGCGATCGCGATGGCATCGAGCGTCGCACGCTCGAACGCACTGATCGACCAGTAGCCGATGCCGCCCTTCAGCATCCCGGCGTGCACGGGGGCGCCCTCGGCGGTGCGGGCGAGAGCGACGTCGGGGCGTTCGAAGGTCTGCGCGTCGTCGGCCGCCATACCCGTCTGCACCTCGGCGGTGAACAGCGCCGCCCGGCGCTCGACATCCCACACCTGCAGCGGGTGGTCGTCGCCGTAGTGCGCCTCTCGGTGCAGGCCGGTGGTCGCGACGACGGCGAGGCCGGTCGCGCCACTGATGCGCGCCACCGCCTCGGGGTCGCGCCCCAGGCCGAACGGCGTCGCGTCGACCATCGCGGCGAAGCCGCTGCGCTGCAGCAGCGTCGCCTCGGCGCGGGAGGCGCTCTCGTCGTCGAGCTCGTCACCGGGAAGAAGCGGGCTGACCTGGAGCAGGTGCTCGTGGTAGTTCACCCGGCCGAGCGCCTCGCCAGGATGCGGCCGGGGACTGTCCTGGTGAACACCGCCCGCCCTGACCTCATCGAC
>NZ_MJIR01000039.1:0-104843 GCF_001878835.1 Microbacterium sp. AR7-10
GGGTCGCGGGCGAACAGGTCGGTGCCGAACTCGGCATCCTGCTCCCGCACGCTCTGCGCGGGTTTCACGTCGACGACGGTCACGTCGAGGCGCGACGCGACCTCGTCCCGCGTGAACCTGGTCTCGAGGAAGTGGTAGCCGGTGTCGAGGAACAGCACGTCGACCCCGGGCAGGCTCTGCGAGACGAGGTGGGGGAGGGCGGCGTCCGCCATCGAGCACGCGACGGCGACCTGCGAGACGGCGATGTTGGCCGCGACCCACGCGATCACCTCGGCAGGGCTCGCCTCGTCAGGCTGTCGGCTGCGCAGCTCGGCGTTGCCGCGCTCGGCGAGCGCGCGCAGCTCGGACGCAGGGCGGCGCCCCTGCGGCAGGCTCAGCGACCCTCGTCGTGCGGTGCTCACTGCAGCGCCTCGTCGTCGGCGCGGTGCGCCCACGTGGCGAAGCTCTCGCCCTCGGACCGGTCGGCGAGGTAGCGGCGGATCACCCGCTCCGCGTAGTCGGCGATGCCGTCGGCCGGAACCTTCAGCCCGCGCACGGTGCGCCCGAGGCCTGCCTCGGCGCGCCCCTCGGTGGCCAGGCCACCCCCGAGATGCACCTGATAGCCGGGAACCTGCTGGCCGTCGATCATGACGAGCTGGCCCTTCAGCCCGATGTCGGCCGTCTGGATGCGCGCGCACGAGTTGGGGCACCCGTTCACGTGCAGCGTGATGGTCTGGCCGATCTCGGGTTCAAGCTCGGCCAGGCGCTGCTCCAGCTGGTCGATCGCCTGCGCGGCGTTCGCCTTCGTCTCGACGATCGCGAGCTTGCAGAATTCGATGCCCGTGCAGGCGATCGTTCCGCGGCGGAACAGGCTCGGGCGCGATGGCAGACCGAGCTCGTCGAGCCCGGCGACGACGTGCGGCACGCGGTCCTCCGGCACATCGAGCACGAGGATCTTCTGGAAGACCGTCGGGCGCACGCGCTGCGATCCGTTCGCCTCGGCGAGGTCGGCGAGACGCGTCAGAGTTGTGCCGGAGAGACGGCCGACCGTGGTCGCGGCGCCGATGTAGAACCGGCCGTCCTTCTGCCGGTGCACGCCGACGTGGTCGGGTGCGCCGACCGGCTCGGCGGGGGCCGGACCGTCGGGCAGTGGGGAGGCCAGGTACTCGCTCTCGAGCACGTCGCGCATCTTCGCGGTGCCCCAGTCGGCGAGCAGGAACTTCATCCGCGCCTTGTTGCGCAGCCGGCGGTAGCCGTAGTCGCGGAAGATGCTGGTGACGCCGTGCCACACCTCGGCCACCCGCTCCGGCGGCACGAAGGTGCCGAGCCGCTCGCCGAGGCGGGGCACCGCGGCGAGGGCGCCGCCGACCCACAGGTCGTAGCCGACACCGAGATCCGGGTGCTCGACGGCGACGAACGAGCAGTCGTTGATCTCGTGCACGACGTCCTGACTCGGATGCCCGGTGATCGCCGTCTTGTACTTGCGCGGCAGGTTCGAGAAGCTCGGGTCGCCGAGGTAGCGGTCGACGATCTCGCGCAGCTGCGGTGTCGGATCGATGAGCTCGTCCTCGGCGATGCCGGCCACGGCCGAGGCGAGGAAGGTGCGCGGCACGTCGCCGCAGGCCTCGGTGGTGTTCAGCCCGACCGCTTCGAGGCGACGCCAGATCTCGGGCACGTCCTCGATGCGCACCCAGTGCAGCTGCACGTTCTGCCGGTCGGTGATGTCGGCGATGTCGCGGCCGAACTCCGTCGAGATCTCGCCGATCACGCGCAGCTGCTGGGTGGTGAGCTGTCCGCCGTCGATGCGCACCCGCATCATGAAGTATTCGTCTTCGAGTTCGTGCGGCTCGAGCTGAGCGGTGCGGCCCCCGTCGATGCCGGGCTTGCGCTGGGTGTACAGCCCCCACCAGCGGAAACGCCCGTGCAGGTCGGACGGATCGATGCTCGCGAACCCGCCCTGGGCGTAGATCGTCTCGATGCGCTCGCGCACGTTGAGTCCGTCGTCGGCGAGCTTGATCTCCTCGTTCGCGTTCAGCGGCTCGCGTCCGTCGACGGCCCACTGGCCGTGCGGCTTGGTCGGCGTGCGACTGGTGCGGGTGCGCGCACCGCGGATGGTCGTCGGCTGCTGGATCGACATCGAGCCCCCCTCGGATGAATGGCTGGGGATCAACGTACGGACTGCGATCCGAGGCGGAAACCTTCCATGACACGGAAAGACCAGGAGCGAAACACAGCGTCATGTGACGCGAAACATGACGCCAGAGGGGTGGCGTGATCGGCTCGAGTGTGCTGTCGCGTGCGCGGGATCGCGCGAGCGCAGGCGATCCGCCGGAGGTCGGTCCGCATCGGGCAGGGCCGTCCTGCGCTTGCGTGTTCGCCTGCCTCCGCCGGGTCAGGCCGGGGGAGCTGTCTCGTAGCGCTGGATGACGAGATCGACGAGCGCGTCCGGGATGCCCTGATCAGACTGCAGATCGTCGAGCAGCGGCGGCGTGATCGGGTGTGCGCCCGCCTTCCGCACCGCGAGATCGAAGAAGAACCCGCGTCCGAGCAGGTAGGTCGCGACGACGGCATCCGGGGCGGCGCTCAGCGCCGTCGGCAGATCCGGATGCCGGGCGGCGAGGTACGCGAGATCCACACGGCGGCCCGTGCGGGCGCCCAGCAGCGCGGCCATCCCCTCGGCGTCGGCGACCGAGCGCTCGTCGCGCGACCCCGCGACGGCGAGCACGAGCGGGGATTCCGGGCGGGCGATGCCGGCGAGCCGCATCGCGAGGACCTCCGCGAGCAGAGCATCGGGCCCCAGCGCGTCGGTGACGACGGCGTCCGCCCTGTGCACGGCGATCCCGTGCAGATCGTGATGCACGTGGAAGCCCTGCGAGAGCAGCAGCGGCACGATCACCACCGGCCCGTCGATCGCCGCCAGCGCGCTCGCCGCATCGGGCTGTTGCACGTCGACGAAGGCCGCGCGCACGTCGACGTCGGGCAGGCGCTCGGCCACGCGTGCGACGAGAGCGGCGATCGAACGCGCCCCGTCGGGGTCGTCCGTGCCGTGCGAGACGGCGAGCAGGGTGGGACGGGTCATGCGGGTGACTCTAGAGCGGGCGGTCGGGATGCGTCGCGCGCGGCGTCAAAGAGCGAAATGCCGCGTCTTCCACGTAAACCTGAGTCGAGTCGTGTCAACTTCCTTTTGACAGCATCGGACTGCGGGTTTACACTTGAGTCATCACGACTCAGGTTCGACATCTGAGCCGTCCGCAGACTTTCACCAATACAAAGGAGAAACACATGGCACGTGCTGTCGGTATCGACCTCGGAACCACCAACTCCGTCGTCAGCGTCCTCGAGGGTGGCGAGCCCAAGGTCATCGCCAACGCCGAGGGCTTCCGCACCACCCCGTCGGTGGTCGCGTTCACCAAGGATGGCGAGGTGCTGGTAGGCGAGACCGCCAAGCGCCAGGCCGTCACCAACGTCGACCGCACGATCGCGTCGGTCAAGCGCCACATGGGCACCGACTGGTCGTTCGACGTCGACGGCAAGAAGTGGACGCCGCAGGAGATCTCGGCGCGCATCCTGCAGAAGCTCAAGCGCGACGCGGAGTCGTACCTGGGCGACACCGTGACCGACGCCGTCATCACCGTTCCCGCCTACTTCAACGACGCCGAGCGTCAGGCCACCAAGGAGGCCGGTGAGATCGCGGGCCTCAACGTGCTGCGCATCATCAACGAGCCCACCGCGGCCGCGCTCGCCTACGGCCTCGACAAGGGCAAGGAGGACGAGCTCATCCTGGTCTTCGACCTCGGTGGCGGAACCTTCGACGTCTCGCTGCTCGAGGTGGGCAAGGACGACGACTTCTCGACCATCCAGGTGCGCTCGACCGCCGGTGACAACCGCCTCGGCGGCGACGACTGGGACCAGCGCGTCGTGGACTACCTGATCAAGCAGTTCAAGGAGACCACCGGCGTCGACGTCTCGAGCGACAAGATCGCCCTGCAGCGCCTCAAGGAGGCCGCCGAGCAGGCCAAGAAGGAGCTCTCGTCGTCGACGAGCGCCTCGATCAACCTGCCGTACCTGTCACTGACCGACTCGGGCCCGGTCTCGCTGAGCGAGAGCCTCACCCGCGCGAAGTTCGAGGATCTCACCAAGGATCTCCTCGACCGCACCAAGAAGCCCTTCGAGGACGTCATCCGCGAGGCGAACATCAAGGTGTCCGACATCGACCACATCGTGCTCGTGGGTGGGTCGACCCGCATGCCCGCGGTCGCCGAGCTCGTCAAGCGCGAGACCGGCAAGGACGCCAACAAGGGTGTCAACCCCGACGAGGTCGTCGCCGTCGGCGCGGCGCTCCAGGCCGGTGTCCTCAAGGGTGAGCGCAAGGACGTGCTGCTCATCGACGTCACCCCGCTGAGCCTCGGAATCGAGACCAAGGGCGGCATGATGACCAAGCTCATCGACCGCAACACCGCGATCCCGACCAAGCGCAGCGAGACCTTCACCACCGCCGACGACAACCAGCCGTCGGTCGCGATCCAGGTATTCCAGGGCGAGCGCGAGTTCACCCGCGACAACAAGCCGCTCGGCACCTTCGAGCTCACCGGCATCGCCCCTGCCCCCCGCGGCATCCCGCAGATCGAGGTCACCTTCGACATCGACGCCAACGGCATCGTGCACGTGTCCGCCAAGGACAAGGGCACCGGCAAGGAGCAGTCGATGACGATCACCGGCGGTTCGTCGCTGTCGAAGGAGGACATCGACCGCATGGTGCGCGAGGCCGAGGAGCACGCCTCCGAAGACAAGAAGCGCCGTGAGGCCGCCGAGGTCCGCAACCAGGCCGAGACCCTCTCCTACTCGATCGAGAAGCTCATCAAGGAGAACGAGGACAAGCTCCCCGAGGACGTCAAGACCTCGGTTCAGGGCGATGTCGACGCGCTCAAGACGGCTCTCGCCGGCGAGGACGACGACGCCGTGAAGACGGCGTTCGACAAGCTGAACGAGTCGCAGACGAAGCTGGGCGAGGCGATCTACGCCCAGTCCCAGGCGGATGCCGCCGCCGGCGCCCCCGCAGATGACGAGGCTCCGGCCGACGCCTCCTCCGATGAGGATGTCGTCGACGCCGAGGTCGTGGACGACGAGGACGAGAAGAAGTAATCATGACGGACAAGAACTTCGACGACAACAGCGCCGAGGTTCCCGGCGAGGGGTCGGATGCTCAGGCATCCGGCCCCGCGTCGCAGAACCACGACGTTCCCCAGAACAGCGACGCTCCCCAGAACCCTGACTCCGCCGAGGCCGCTGCGGCCGAGGGATCCGACGACGACCTCACCGTCGACGACATCCTGAACGCCGAGCAGATCGACGAGGCGGCATCCGAAGACGGCTCCGACGCGGGCATCGCCGACGCCGAGCACGCGCTGCTCGTCGACCTCAAGCGTCTGACCGCGGAGTACGCCAACTATCGCCGCCGCACCGAGGAGCAGCGCCACGTCGAGGTCGACCGCGCCAAGGGCGAGGCCGCGAAGGGCCTGCTGCCCGTGCTCGACGACCTCGACCGGGCTCAGCAGCACGGTGACCTCGTCGAGGGCTCCGCGTTCGCCGTGATCGCCGGCAAGCTGCGTGCCGTGGTCGAGCGCCTCGGCGTCGTCGCCTACGGCGCGGCGGGCGACGAGTTCGACCCGCAGCAGCACGAGGCGATCTTCCAGCAGCCGACCCCCGGTGCGACCACCTCCACGATCCTCGAGGTCGTCGAGGTCGGCTACCGTCTCGGTGACGTCGAGCTGCGGCCGGCGAAGGTCGTCGTCGCTGTTCCCGCCGAGTAGGAACAGGTGATCGATGGCTAGCCAGGACTGGTTCGACAAGGACTTCTACAAGACGCTGGGCGTCTCGAAGGACGTCTCGGACGCCGATCTCAAGAAGACGTATCGCAAGCTGGCCCGCACGTACCACCCCGATTCGAATCAGGGTGATGCCGCGGCCGAGGCGAAGTTCAAGGAGATCAGCGAGGCGTACAGCGTGCTCAGCGACGCCGAGCAGCGTCGCGAGTACGACGAGATCCGCGCCATGGGCTCGGGTGCGCGCTTCACCGCGCCCGGAGCGGGCGGGACAGGCGGCTTCGACGACGTCTTCAGCCGGTTCGGGCAGGGCGGACGCGCGAGCCAGGCCGACTTCGAGGACATCTTCTCGATGTTCTCGCAGGGCGGCGGCTCGTTCGGGTCCGGCCGCTTCGGCCAGCCCACCGGCGGGTACCGCGGCTTCGGCGGCCCGCAGAAGGGCGCCGACCTCACCGCCACGACGACCCTCGACTTCGCCACGGCGGTGCAGGGCGACACCATCACCCTGCAGGCCGGCGACGGCAAGCCGTTCAAGGTGAAGGTGCCCGCAGGCGTGAAGGACGGACAGAAGATCCGTCTGCGCGGCCGAGGGCGACCGTCGCCCGACGGCGGCGAGGCCGGCGACATCGTCGTGCAGGTGAAGGTGCGCCCGCATCCGGTGTTCACCCGCGACGGACTCAACCTGCGCCTCACGGTGCCGGTGACGTTCGCCGAGGCGACCCTCGGCGCGACCATCGAGGTGCCCACCCTCGGCGGCGAGACGGTGAAGCTGCGGGTCGCCCCCGGCACGCCCTCCGGGCGCGTGCTGCGGGTCAAGGGGCGCGGTGTGACGACGGCGAAGGGCGCCGGTGACCTGCTCGCCGAGCTGCAGATCGCCGTGCCCTCGCACCTCGATGACGCCGCCAAGGAGGCTCTGCAGCGCTTCCAGGAGCTCGGTCCGAAGGAGAACCCGCGGGCCGAGATGATGGCGAGGGCGAAGGCCTGATCATGGATGCCGATTCGCCCGTCTTCGCGATCGCGGTCGCCGCGGAGCTGGCCGGAATGCACCCCCAGACCCTGCGGCAGTACGACCGCATCGGCCTGGTGGTGCCCGGCCGCACCCGCGGCGGCTCGCGGCGCTACTCGATGCGCGACATCGAGCAGCTCCGCGAGGTCGCCCAGCTCTCGAGCGAGGGGATGAGCCTGCCGGCCATCGCCCGGCTGCTCGATCTGGAGGACGAGGTGCGGATGCTGCGTCGCCGTGTGAACGAGCTCGAGGGCGCCCTGCGCGCCGAGCGCGAGAACCGCCCCGGTGTGCGCGTGTTCGCCGCCGGGGCATCCGGGCAGGTCGTCACCCTGCCGTCCGGGCGGCGCATCCGCCGGTCGACCGAGGTCGTGCTGTGGCATCCGCGCCACGCCGCCGTCGCGGACCGCACAGGCGAAGCCGCCGCGTCCGACTCCCGGCGCTGACTACGCCACCCGGGCGGGCGGCGCGCCTGTCGGCTGGTCCCATATGGCGGCATCCCTCGCGCGAGGTGACCATATGGGCCCACCCGACCCGCCGGGCGGCAGTAGCGTCTCCTCAGGCGTCGTCGAGCGGCAGCGCCAGCGTGGCTTCTGCCAGCGTCGCGCCTGCACCCGCGTAGACGTTCACCACGGCGCCGACCCCTTCGCGGGAGAGATGCTCGAGCTGATCCGGATGCTGCGCGACGGCCGACACCCGGCCGTCGAAGCCCGCGGCGCGAAGCTGCGCGAGCGCGAACATGTTCGAGTTGTGGATCGGCATGGCGAGCACCACTGTGCGGACGAACCCGCCGGCGACCATGCGCGTCCAGAACTCGTGATCGGTCGCATCTCCTTCGACGACGTCGAAGCCGTCCTCCTCGAGCCGCTGCACCACGAGGTGGTCGTTGTCGACGCCGAGCGGACGCAGACCGCCGGCTTCGGCGAGATGCGTGTATGCGGCTCGCCCGACGCGACCCATCCCGAGCACGACCACATCCGCGTCGCTGGTGTCGATGGGTCGATCCGCCGGGCGCAGTCGACGCACATCCTGCTCGGGCAGGCGGGCGGTGAGTCGGGTGGTGAGATCGAGACCCTGGGTGTTCGTGATCGACGAGATGACCATGCTCAGCGGCACGGCGACCGCTACGACCGTCATCCACTGCTCCGACACGAGCCCGCCGGCGACGCCCACCGCCGTGACGATGATCGAGAACTCCGAGAAGTTGCTCAGCACGAGGCTCATCCGGATCGTCGTGCGATTGCGCAGGCCGAACAGTCTGCCCAAGAGGACGAAGCCCACGAACGTGAGAGGAAGCAGCACCGCGCACAGGATGAGGGCGATGAGCACGTCCAGCCAGGTCGGACTCGAACTCATGCCGATCAGGAGGAAGAAGCCGACGAGGAAGAGCTCCTTCACCCCGAACAGCGACTTGGACAGCTCGATGGCGCGGCGGTGAGATGACAGCAGCAGTCCCACGATCAGGGCTCCGAGGTCGCCCTCGAGACCTACGGCGCTGAACGCGAGGTATCCGGGTCCGAGGGCCGCAGCGGCGCCGAAGAGCACGAGCAGCTCGCCGTGGCCGACGCGATCGAGAACCCGGCGCAGCAGCCACGATGCCGGCACGAGCAGCACGAGCACGAGCGCCCACGGACTCGGCGGCGTCTCGGCGGTAGCCGTGACGAAAGCCACGGCGACGAGGTCCTGGATCACCAGCACGGCGATCGCCGTCTGCCCGTAGAAGGATCCGTCGTCGGAGCGCTCCTCGAGAACCTTGACGCACAGCACGGTGGAGGAGAACGACAGCGCGAAGCCGATCACCGCCGCCTCTCGCCACCCGCCGCCGTCGAGCGAGCCGAGCGTCAGCGTCGCCAGAAGCCCCACCGTGCCCATCCCGATCGCCGAGAGCATGACCAGGTGGATCGTGGCGGTGCCGTAGGTCTCCGGGCGCAGCAGCGAGCGCAGCTCGAACTTGAGTCCGATGGTGAACAGCAGCAGCATCACGCCGATGTCGGCGAGCACCTCCAGGCCGGTGAACGGCTGCACGCCGAGCCCACCGAGCAGGAAGCCGGCCGCGAGGAAGCCGACCAGGGGCGGGATGCGCAGCAGGTGCGCCACTGTGCCGAGCACAGCCGCGGCGAGGAGGGTCAGGACGATCTGCTCCATGCTCACTCCTTCGCCGTCGCTCCGATCCCGAGAGTAGCGCTCAGATGCCGAGCACAGCCCTCGCGATCAGGAAGTAGATGATCAGGCCCGTCGCGTCGACGAACGTCGTGATGAACGGGTTCGAGAACACCGCCGGGTCGACCTTGATGGCCCGAGCGGCGAGCGGCATGATCCCGCCGATCGACGCGGCCACCGTGCACACCGCGACGAGGGTCAGACCCACCACCAGGCCGATGTGCCACTCGTACACCAGCCCGGCGATCGCGAATCCGAGCGTGCCCAGCAGCAGCCCCAGGCACAGCCCCACCCTGATCTCGCGGGAGAGCACCTTGCGCACATCTCGCGGCACGATCTCGCCCAGGGCCAGCGAGCGGGTCACCGTGGTCGCCGCCTGATTGCCGGTGTTGCCGCCGGTGCCGATCAGGAGGGGCACGAACAGCGCGAGCACCGTCATCTGCGAGAGCGTCGCCTCGAACGCGTCGAGCACCTGCACGGTCAGTGTCGCGCCGACGGCGAGCACCAGCAGCCAGACCACCCGCGAGCGCACCAGACGGCGGATCGGCGTCGACAGATACGACCGGCGCAGCGGCTCGACGCCACCCTGGCGTGCGGCATCCTCGCTCTCCTCCTGCTTCAGGATGCGCGCCGCGTCGTCGATCGTGAGGATGCCGACGAGCCGTTGCTCGCCGTCCACCACGGGCAGGGCAAGCAGTCCGTAGTCGGTGGTGCGGCGTGCGACGACCTCCGCGTCCTCCGTCACCTCGGCGACGTGCGGGTCGCTCATGACGTCGACGATGAGGGCTTCCTCGTCTGCCGACATCAGATCCCGCAGGCTCACGATCCCGACCACCCGTCGCGCGTCGGTCACCGGCAGCGTGTAGACGGTCTCGGCGCTGTCCAGCGCAGCCCGGATGCGCGCGAACGTCTCGCGCACGGTGAGCTGCGGGTGCGTGGTGACGAACTCCGGGCTCATGCGCCGGCCGACTGAGTGGTGCGGATAGCCGAGCATCCCCGCGGTCAGGTCGCGTTCCTGCCTGGTGAGGCCGCGCAGCAGCTGCGGGGCGACGGACGCCGGCAGCTCGTCGAGCAGCCAGACCCGGTCGTCGGGGTCGATCTCGGCGAACAGCGAGGTCACCTCGGCGCGGCGCAGGGCACCGACCAGGTCGCCCCGGGTGCCGGGGGAGAGGGCTTCGAACACGTCGAGTGCCCGCGCCTTCGCGAGCAGTCGGTAGACGATGGCCGCATCCTCGATGCTGAGTCGATCGACGAGCTCGACGACCTCGGGCACGGACAGCGGCGTCAGCCGGGCGGATGCACCGGCGAGATCCTGCTCCGAGATGAGACGGCGGATGTCGTCGGCGGCCTCGGAGACGGACTGGAGCTGGAACGGGGTCATGGCGAGCCTTGGGTGAAGGCACCGCACGGAGCGCGTCGCGGAGAACGCGGGGCGTGCGTCGCAGCAGACGCCGCCGCTCAGCCGAGCGGTGCGGAAGCGGAGGGGGTGACGTGTCTGCGACTATGACTGTCACTCGACATGGTGAACCACCTCGCTTCCTGGTGCTCGGGGAGACGTACCCACCGATCGTACCCGGTGCCCGGCACGATGTAACCTGTCAACAGTCGACAAGGGGGGGTCACTGTGCCGGACACCGTCAATCGAGGTGAATCGCTGGGTACGCAGATCGCCAACCTGCTGCGGCAGCGCATCGTGCGCGGTGTGCTCGCGCCCGGGGAGCGGATCACCGAAGAGGCGCTCGCCGAGGAGTTCGCGGTGAGCCGCGGCCCTGTGCGCGATGCGCTCACGCAGCTCAGCTTCGAGAAGCTCGTGCGCATCCAGCGTCCGCGCGGCGTGTTCGTCGTCGGCCTGAGTCACGACGACGTCGATCAGCTGTACAGCCTGCGCGGCGCGCTCGAGCAGCTCGCGCTGTCGAGGGCGATCCGCGTCGAGGACGACGCGCGGTGGCGGGGGATGGCCGACGCGGTGCACCGGATGGCCGACGCCGCGGATGCCGCCGATCACGCCGCGTTCGTGGAGGCCGACCTCGACTTCCACTCGCAGATCTACGCGCTCGCCGATCATCCCCGGCTGGAGGGGGCCTGGCGGCAGTACCTGCCGACCTTCACGGCCCTGCTCGAGGTGACGATCAATCACGACGACGACCTGCACGATTCCGCTGCCGACCACGTCACGCTGATGGACGTGATGCGCAGCGGCGACGCCGACCGCGCCGCTGACGTGCTGACGGCGCATCTCGACGGGGCGCGGGATCGGATGCTCAGCGAGCTGACCCAGCAGAACGGCTGATCGGCCCGCCTGCTGAACGGTCGGCGATTGATCGGCGTGTGCTGACCGCGCATGATGTTGACTGTTAACAGTCAACGATGCTACTGTCGCCACGTCGACAACACGGTCGACCAGCACCGAGGAGCAAAGATGCCCCGCATCCGCATGTCCCGAGCGGCCGCAGCCATCGCCGCCGTCGCCGCAACCGCGCTCGTCCTGTCCGGCTGCACCAAGGTCGATGAAGGAGGTGCCGAATCGGCCTTCCCCGAGAAGGACATCCGCCTGATCATCCAGGCCAACCCGGGCGGCGGCTCCGATCTGTCCTCGCGCGCCCTGGCGACCGAGCTCGAGAAGATCCTCGACGTCAGCGTCATCCCCGAGAACATGCCCGGCGCCGCCGGAGCCCTGGCCATGGAGTACGTCGGCAATCAGAAGGCCGACGGCTACGTGATCGGCTTCGCGCCCGTCGAGATCGCGATGCTCAACACCACCCAGGGTGCTGCCGTGCTGCCCGAGGAGTACGACCTGCTCGGGCAGATCATGCTGGCGCCCGGTGTCGTCACGGTCGGCGCCGACAGCGGCATCGACTCGCTCGAGGCGCTCGTCGAGAAGGCTCAGGCGGGCGCGGTGACGGTCGCCAACTCGGGTGCCGGCTCGATCTGGGAGGCTGCGACCCTCGGACTCGGCAAGGCCGCCAACGCCGACTTCTCGCCGGTGCCGTATGACGGCGGCGCGACCGCCGTCGGTGCCGCCGCCTCGGGCGAGACCGTCGCTGCGGTCTCCGGCCTCGGCGAAGCGCTTGCGCAGGGTGACGCCGTGAAGATCCTCGCGGTCATGAACGACGAGCGCCACCCCGACGCTGAGGACGTTCCCACCGTCGCCGAGGCGATCGGCGAAGACGTCGAGTTCGGCGGCTGGGGCGGCATCTACGCTCCGAAGGGCCTGCCGGACGACGTCAAGAAGACCCTCGAGGACGCGGTCAAGAAGGCCGTCGACTCCGAGGAGTACCAGAAGTTCCAGAAGGACGCCGGCAACCTCGTCGTCTACCGCGACTCGGCGGAGTGGACCTCGTTCGTGAACGACCAGTTCGACCTGTTCAAGGACCTGCTGGGCTGAGCGGCACCCAGGGGCCGGGTCATCGACCCGGTCCCTGCGCCCTCGAGAGGATGCACTGATGTCGAGTACCGACACCCCCGCAGCGGACGCCACCGCAGCGGACGAGTACCAGGGCGCGGCGCCGTCGCGCCGTATCGAGGTGCTGTTCGCCGGGGTCGCCCTGGCCGTCGCCGCCGGCTACCTCGCCCTCGCGCTGCAGACGCCGCTGCGCCGGGCGGCGGCCGCCGGTCAGATCGATGCCCGGTTCTGGCCCACGGTGCTCGGGACGTGCGCCGTCGCCGTCGCCGTCCTCCTGCTCGTCATCGCGCTCACCCGGCCGGCGCCGACCCGCGAGGACGTCGAGCGCATCCAGCCCGGCGGTGTGCGCCGGGTGATCCTCACCCTCGCGATCGTGGGCGCGTTCATCGCCGCATGGTCGCTGAGCGCGGTGGTGCTCTTCGGCTACCGAGTCGAGGTGTTCCCGATCGCGGCCGGCCTGCTCATGGCCGCCCTCATGCTCGCCTACGGCCACCGCCGCCCCGTGAGCCTGATCATCTACTCCGTCACGGTCACGGCGTTCGTCTACGTCGTGTTCGGCATGCTCCTGAGGATCCCGCTGTGAACTTCTTCGTCGAGGGAGTGAGCTCCCTGCTGGACATCTCGATGGTGCTGTACATCGGCGTCGGCCTCGTGCTCGGCTTCATGGTCGGCGCATTCCCCGGCATCACCGCGACGATGGCCGTCGCCCTAGCTGCCGGGTTCACGATGACGCTCGAGCCCGTGCAGGGCCTGGCGGTGCTGCTGACCATCTACGTCGCCGCCAACTTCGGCGACCGGGTGCCGTCCATCCTCATCAACACGCCCGGCACCCCGGCATCCATCGCGACCACGCTCGACGGGTACCCGATGGCCAAGCAGGGCCGGGCGGGTCTGGCCCTCACCATCTCGGCCATCGTCTCGGCGGTCGGCATCCTCGCCTCCCTCGTGCTCTTCTCGGTGGCGGCCGTGCCCGTCGCGAGCTTCGCCCGCGACTACTTCAGATCGCCCGAGCTGTTCGCGCTCGTGGTGTTCGGCATCGCGATCATGATCGGCATCTCCTCGAAGTCGATGCTCAAGGGCATCCTCGCCGGTCTGTTCGGACTCATGCTGGGCACCGTCGGCACCTACGCCGCCACCGCCGACCAGCGCTTCACCTTCGGCGTGCTCGAGCTCGTCGAGGGTGTCAACTTCATCGCCGTGATCATCGGCCTCTTCGGCATCGCGGAGCTGTTCGACCAGCTGCTCACGCACCGCAAGTCGCATGTGCGACCGATCTCGAGCCTCGGCCGCTGGTGGCCCAACCGGTCGGAGCTCGCGCAGTCCGGCCGGGCGACCGCGGTCGGCGGCGCCGTGGGGCTCGGCGTCGGGCTCATCCCGGCCGCCGGTGGCGACATCGCGGGCCTCATCGGATGGGAGCGGGCGCGCAAGGCCTCGAAGCATCCCGAGATGTTCGGCAAGGGCTCGATCGAGGGCGTCGCGGCATCCGACACCGCCTCCAGCGCGACGCTCGGCGGATCGCTCACGACCACGATGGCGCTCGGCATCCCGGGCGACTCCGTGATGGCCGTGATGATCGGCTCGATGATCATCTGGGGCATCACGCCCGGCCCGACACTGTTCACCAACCGTCCCGACCTCGTCGTCTCGATCGTCGGCATCATGCTGATCGCCACGCTGCTCTCGCTCGCGCTCAGCCTCGTGCGCATGCGGGGCATGGTCAAGCTGCTGGATGTGCCGCAGCCGTACCTGTGGAGCGGCATCCTGCTGTTCTGCGTCATCGGCACGTACGCCACCTCGAACAGCCTGTCGACCGTCGTCACCATGCTCGTGTTCGGCGTCGTGGGAGTGCTGCTCAAGCGCATGCAGGTGCCCGCGGGGCCGGTGGTGCTCGGCCTGCTGCTCGGTCCGCTCGCCGAGGAGAACCTCGCCCGCACGCTCGCGATCCTGCCCACCAAGCCGTTCTTCGAGGTGGT
This sequence comes from Microbacterium sp. AR7-10, assembly GCF_001878835.1. NCBI lineage: Bacteria > Bacillati > Actinomycetota > Actinomycetes > Micrococcales > Microbacteriaceae > Microbacterium > Microbacterium sp. AR7-10. The sequence continues at coordinate 14,341 of NZ_MJIR01000039.1, forward strand.
GAGCCCCATCGCGATCGCCCTGCTCGCGCTGGCCGTGCTGTCGATCGTCATGCCGGCGATCAGGGCGGCCCGCAAGCCCCGCACGCAGCGCGCCGCATTCGCGGACTCGGTGCTCGACACCGAGAGCGTGCAGCAGATCAGTCACGCTCGCGAGGAGCTCTCGGCCGATCCGGGGCTGCTGACCTCGACCGTGCGAAGCATCACCAAGAAGAAGAACTCCAAGGAGAAGAAGTGACCCGCTACGACATCCTCACCGCGATCCCCACCGCGTTCCACCGCGACGGATCGCTCGACCTCGAGGGGTCGCGGGCCATCTTCCGTTACGTGGCCGGGTCGGGCAACGAGGGCGCCTTCGTGCTCGGCACGACGGGGGAGTTCCCGGCGGTCGACGTCGAGGAGTTCACCGCTCTGGTCGACGCCGCGCTGGCCGAGCTCGCGGGGCGGATGCGGGTGGTCGTGCACGTCGGCCGACCGAGCGCGTTCGAGGCCGTGCGGCTGGTGGGCATCGCCCGCTCCCGCGGCGCGACCGAGTTCGCCGCCCTGACGCCGTACTACCTGCGCGCGTCGGACGACGCCGTCGTGGAGTACTTCCGTCAGGTGTCGGATGCCGTCGGCGACGGCCGCCTGTATGTCTATATCTACCCTGCGCGCAGCGGCAACCCCGTCTCTCCGGACCTGCTGGTGCGCCTGGCGCAGCTGCCCAACGTCGTCGGGGCCAAGGTCAGTGAGCTCTCGCTCGACGAGCTGGCCGCCTACCGCGCCGTGGTGCCGGACGGATTCGAGCTCTACACCGGCGCCGACCGCGATCTCATCGCCGCCGTCGAGGCCGGCGCGCAGGGGGTCGTGTCAGGGGTGTCGTCGGTGACGCCCAAGCCGTTCCGCGCGCTCGCCGACGCCGGCCGCGCGGGGGACCCCGCAGCCATCACCGCGGCGCAGGCCGCTGTCGACGAGGTCGTCTCCTGGATCGGCGGCGACATGGCGCGCATGAAAGAGGGCTACCGGGTGCTCGGGGTCGCCGATGCGCATTGCCGGATGGCGCTGGACGAGCCGGACGCCGCGGCCAGGGCCGCGGTCGCCCGAGTCGTGGGCGCGCACGCCTGACGCAGACTGCAATCGGTTTCAGCCACGCGGTAGGGTGTGCGTATCCAGCCGTAGGGGGAGACGTGGCCACGATCTACGACGTCGCGCGGCTCGCCGGCGTCTCGCCGGCGACCGTCTCGCGCGTCTTCAACGGCACGAGCGTGTCGCCGCAGAAGACGGAGGCCGTGCGCCGAGCCGCCGCCGAGCTGAGGTTCACGCCGAACCGGGCCGCCCGCACGCTGCGTCGGCAGAGCTCCGAGGTCATCGCCCTGATCATCCCCGACATCGAGAACCCGTACTTCACCGAGATGGCGCGCGGCGTGGAGGACGTGGCCAGCACGGCCGGGTACTCGGTCGTGCTGTGCAACTCCGACTCCCAGACCGAGAAGGAGTCGACCTACCTGCGCATCGCGATGGCCGAGAACATGTCGGGAGTGATCCTCGCCGCGGCGTCGGATGACCCTGACATCGACGAGGTGCTCGCGACCGGACGTCCCGTCGTCGCGGTCGATCGCCGCACCGGGCGCGAGATCGACGGGGTGATGATGGCGAACCGCGAGGCGGGCCGGATCGCCACCGCTCACATGCTGCAGCTGCACGACCGGGTCGCCTACATCGGCGGACCCGAGAACATCGAGACCGCCGCCGAGCGTGCACAGGGGTGGCGCCAGGCGCACCGCGACGCGGGGCGGGCGGGGCCGGACGAGCTGCTGCGGTTCTCGACGTTCCGCGTCGACGGTGGGCGCGCGGCGATGGAGGAGCTGCTTCGGCTGCCCGAGCCGCCGGATGCCGTGGTCGCCGGCAACAACCTCATCGGCGTCGGTGCGATCCAGGTGCTCACCGAGCACGGGCTGACCCCGCCGCGCCTGGGCGTCGCGGTGATCGGATCGCTGCCCTTCACGACGCTCTCGCCCTCGGTGGTGAGCGTCGTGCGCCTGCCCGCCAGGGAGATGGGCGTCACGGCCGCGCGGATGCTGCTCGCGCGGATCGGCGGTGACCGCCAGCAGGCGCGCACGGTGGTGCTGGGCGGCGAGCTGCTGTCGGCTGAGCCCGCCCCCTGATCGCCGGACCGCCCCGCGAACTGCGGACCGCCCCCGTGAACGGCGGCAGACGACTCGTGATCTGTTACATGAAATCGATTTCGCATAGACTGAGCGACGAACCCAGCGATCGAGGAGGATGCCATGCGCGGCACGCTTGGAGTCGACGTGGGAACGTCGAGCACCAAGGGCGTCCTCGTCGCCGAGGACGGCACGATCCTCGCGTCGACGACGCGGGCGCACACGGTGGACCGGCCCCGCCCTGGGTGGGTGGAGATGGACGCCGACATCTGGTGGGACGAGTTCCTTAGCATCGCGCAGGAGCTGATCGCCACCGTGCCGGATACCGAGATCGTCGCCGTCGGCGTCAGCGGCATGGGTCCGTGCGTGCTGCTGACCGACGCCGACGACCTGCCGGTGCGCCCCGCGATCCTGTACGGCGTCGACACCCGCTCCACTGCGCAGATCGCGCGGATGACCGCGGAGCTCGGAGTCGAGGAGATCACCCGCGTCGGAGGCTCGGTGCTCACCTCTCAGGCCGCCGGCGCGAAGATCGCGTGGGTCGCCGAGGAGGAGCCCGAGGCCTGGGCGCGCGCGACGCGCCTGTTCATGCCGGCGTCGTGGCTGGCCCACCGGCTGACCGGCGCGTACGTGCTCGATCACCAGTCCGCCAGCCAGACCTCGCCGCTGTATGACATCGAGAACGAGCGCTGGCACGCGCCGTGGTGGCAGCGCTACGCCGAGCGCCTCGAGCCGCCCCGTCTCACCTGGGCCGGTGACGTCGCCGGCGAGGTCACCGCCGAAGCTGCCGCGGCGACCGGCATCCCGGCCGGAACACCGGTCATCACCGGAACCATCGACGCCTGGACCGAGGCGGTCAGCGTCGGCGCGCACGAGAGCGGCGATCTCATGCTCATGTACGGCACGACGATGTTCCTCATCGCCACGGGTGCGCAGACTCTGCGCACCCCGTCGATGTGGACCACGGCCGGAGCCTTCGCCGGCACCCGCAACCTGGCCGGCGGGCTGTCGACCTCGGGCGCGCTCACGGCCTGGCTCAAGGACCTCACGGATGCCGACTACCCGCAGCTCCTCGCCGAGGCCGAGGCATCGGGACCCGGCGCCCGCGGCCTGCTGATGCTGCCGTACTTCGCCGGTGAGCGCACACCGATCCAGGACCCCCACGCGCGCGGGGTGATCGCCGGGCTCACCCTCGAGCACACCCGGGGCGACCTCTACCGCGCGGCACTCGAGGCCACCGCCCTCGGCGTGCGCCACAACGTCGAGACGATGCGCGCCGCCGGGGCGGACATCCGCCGCATCGTCGCCGTCGGAGGCGGCACTCAGGGCCGGCTCTGGCTGCAGATCGTCTCGGACGTCACCGGTCTCGTGCAGGAGGTGCCGGCCACCACCATCGGCGCCAGCTACGGCGCGGCCTTCCTCGCCGCCGACGCGGTGGGCGCTCCCGGCGCCCAGCCGGCGATCGGCGACTGGAACCCGATCGCCGAGCGGATCACCCCGGATCCCGTGCTGCGCGATCTCTACGACGCCCTCTTCGACCGCTACGTGCGCCTCTACGAGGGCTCGAAGCAGGTCGTCCACGAACTCGCCGCCGTGCAACGCGGCGCCTGACCCCATCCACGCATCGGAGAACATCATGAGCTACACCCTCCCCGCCCCCGTCGAGCGTCCTCGGTCCGCGCCGAAGACCGCGTACCTGATCACCTCAGGCGACCTGCGCGAGTCCGCCAACGTCGGCGGCTGGCCCACCCAGGTCGCCCTCGAGGAGGGGGTGACCCGCGTGTTCGACGGCCTGGGCTGGACGGTCATCCGCGCCTTCGACGTCGACCCGGCCACCGGTCACGGCTTCATCTCCAGCCAGCGCATGGGCTTGGAGGTGTTCAAGGGCATCCCCGTCGACGCCCCGCTGATCGTCGCGATCGCCAACTGGCAGTACTCCCACCACGTTCTCGCAGGGCTCCGCACCCACCAGGGGCCGATCCTCACCGTCGCCAACTTCGCCGGTGACTGGCCTGGCCTGGTGGGACTGCTCGGTCTCAACGCCGGCCTGACGAAGATGGGCAAGCCGTACGCGACCACGTGGTCGGTCGACTTCACCGACGACTGGTTCACCGCGGGCATCCGGGAGTGGACCGAGACCGGCGCGATCACGCACGACGCGTCGCACGTGCGTCCGCTGCCGGCACTGCCCGAGAGCCCCGAGAGGCAGCTCGGCGAGGCGCTCGCCGCGCAGCTGCTCGCGGACAAGGCCATCATCGGCGTGTTCGACGAGGGCTGCATGGGCATGTACAACGCGATCTTCGACGACGAGCTGCTCAACGCCACCGGCATCTACAAGGAGCGTCTGTCGCAGTCGGCCCTGTACGCCGAGATGCTGCAGGTGAAGGACGCCGAGGCCGACGCGGCGTTCGACTGGCTCGTCGAGCACGGCATGACCTTCCACTTCGGTCAGGACGCCGCCACCGAGCTCACCCGCGAGCAGGTGCAGTGGCAGCTCAAGATGTACATCGCCGCACTGCGGATCGCCGACGACTTCGGGCTCGACGCCGTCGGCATCCAGTACCAGCAGGGGCTGAAGGACCTGGTTCCGGCCTCCGACCTCGCCGAGGGCATCCTGAACTCCACCGAGCGTCCTCCCGTCACCAGCCGCGACGGCTCGCGCGTGCTGCACGAGGGGCGTGCGTTCCCGCACTTCAACGAGGCCGACGAGGGGGTCGCGGTCGACGCGCTGATCACCGACCGGGTGTGGCGCGCGATGGGTCTGGTGCCCGACAACACCCTGCACGACGTGCGCTGGGGCGACGATTACGACGGCGACTTCGTGTGGGCGTACGAGATCTCGGGCTCGGTGCCCGCATCGCACCTCGGCGGCTGGGACCAGGCCGAGGGATGGCGTCAGGGTCACGTGTTCTTCCCCGCCGGCGGGGCGACGATCAACGGCGTCTCCAAGCCCGGCGAGGTGGTGCTCAGCCGGGTGTTCATCGCCGACGGCATCCTGCAGGCCGACATCTTCCGCGCCTCGGTCATCGAGCTGCCGGATGCCGAGACGCAGCGCCGCAAGGATGCGACGAACCCCGAGTGGCCGATCGCGCACGTCGTGCTGCACGGGCAGAGTCGCGACCAGTTCATGGCCAGGCACAAGGCCAACCACGCGCAGCTCGTCTACGCACCCGACGCCGAGACGGCCGACAAGGCGCTGATCGCGAAGGCCGCGATGCTCGACGGCATCGGCATCAAGGTCAACCTCGTCGGCGACGTTCGTATCTGAGTCTGGGCCCCGGGCAGGCGGCGCCCTCCACAGGGGGCGTCGCCGGCTGCCTCCGAGGAGAGTCTCGGACTCATGCGGGCGGCAGACGAAGCACGTCGGCGTCGCCGCCGGTGATGTCGCCCGCGATCCGGATGCTGCGGGCGAGGTCGTCCAGCGCGGCCTCGAGAGTGCCGAAGCGCTCGCGGTCGCTGCACACCGCCGTCAGGGTGACGAGGTGGGAGCCGGTGTCCCACGTGTACGTCGCCGACGCGGGCGCGCCTGGCTTCGCCGGAAACGGCATCAGCAGCTTCTCGCCCTGGCCGAGCGCGGTGCGGAAGTCCTCGGTGTCGTCGTACTCCATGGGCATCATGGCGCGCGCGGTGCGCAGCTGCGGGGTGAGCTGCTGCACGGTCGCCATCGCGACCACCAGCTCGGGTTCGGCCTTCCACGTCCACGCGAGCACGCGGCCATCGGCCTTGCGCATGGCGAAGGGGATCGCCTGGCTCGCCAGCCAGCTGCCGAGACGGGCGCCGGGCAGCGTCTCGCGCCCCAGTCCCGTGCCCGCCTGCGCCATCAGCATCCGGATGGCGGCCTTGCGATGGCGGCGGCCGCGGAATCCCAGCGAGCCGGTGACGGGGATCCACAGGGCGCGGTCGGCGGAGGAGATCAGGCGCATGACCCCACGCTACGCGGCCCGCCTCCCCGGATGGCACAGTGCCCTCGGGTAGAGTGACGGGCGCCCAGAGCTAGAGATAGGCAGCAGACTTCCCGTGACCTCCGGACGCCCCCTGAAGATCCTCATCGGCTGCGACACGTTCGCGCCCGACATCAACGGAGCCGCGCGCTTCGCCGAGCGCCTCGCCGCCGGCCTCGTGCAGCGCGGCCACGACGTGCACGTCGTCGCGCCGAACACCGCGTACCGTCGCTCGCCCGCGCACACCGAGGTGATCGAGGGCGAGCCCATGACGATGCACCGCCTGCCGGCCCTGCGCTGGCTGCCGCACGACTGGGTGCGCTTCGTCTGGCCGTGGCGCTCGAAGCACTGGGCGCGCACGGTGCTCGACGAGGTGCAGCCCGACATCGTGCACATCCAGTCGCACATCATCATCGGACGCGGACTCACCCGCATCGCCCATCAGCGGGGCATCCCCGTCGTCGCGACGAATCATGTGATGGCCGAGAACATCCTCGATCACACCACGTTCCCGAAGTTCATCGACGACGTCGTGCTGAAGTTCGCGTGGGCCGACGCCAAGCGCACCTTCGAGATGACGCGCGCGGTGACCACGCCCACGCGCCGGGCGGCCGACTTCCTCGAGCGCACGATCGACATCCGGGGCGTCGTGCCGATCAGCTGCGGGATCGACCGACGCAACTACGACCCCGTGATCGCCCCGCGGGAGCGCAACCGCATCCTGTTCGTCGGACGCCTCACGGGCGAGAAGCAGGTCGACGTCGTGCTGCGCGCGGTCGCGGCCCTCGATCCGGCCCTCGACGTGCACTTCGACATCGCCGGCGGCGGTGATCAGCGCAAGGCTCTGGAGGCCCTCACCGTCCAGCTGGGCATCGAGGATCGGGTGACCTTCCACGGCCGGGTGACCGACGAGCAGCTGCGCGAGCTGTACTCGCGCTCATCGGTGTTCGCGATCGCGTCGATCGCCGAGCTGCAGTCGATCGTGACGATGGAGGCCATGGCATCCGCCCTGCCGATCGTCGGAGCGAACGCCGTCGCGCTGCCGCACCTCGTGCACGACGGCGAGAACGGCCACCTCTTCGAGCCGGGCGATGTCGACGACCTCGCCGCCAAGCTGACGCAGGTGCTGACCGCGTCGCCGGCGGAGTACGAGCGGATGCAGCGCGCCTCGCTCGACGGCGTGGCCGTGCACGACATCAATCGCACGCTCGACACCTTCGAGGCGCTCTACCGCGACGAGCCGCTGCCCGCCTGAGCTCGGCGCCGGATGCCCGGGCAGGGTCAGCGTGTCGGAACGGTGCGGTCGTTCTCGGCGACGCGCGCCCAGTCGGTCGGAGTCGCACGGAATCCGTCGCGGCGGAGCTCGGCGATGGTGGCCGCCGCACCCCAGAGGGCCAGCGCGCCGATGATGATGACGATGAACATGGCAGTAACGCTACGATCGGTTCAGAACTGCCACTAGTGGCAGACAGGTCATCATGCGTAGGATTGCCGCCAAGCATCCACCGCATGAGAAGAGCCCCGATGAAGACCGTCGCCTGCGTTATCGACAACGGCTTCGCGCCGTTCGAGTTCGGCGTCGCGTGCGAGGCCTTCGGCCTCGATCGCGCGGACGACGGCGTGCCGAACTTCGACTTCCGGGTCGTCGCCCCCGAGCCGGGGCTGGTGCGCTCGAAGATCGGATTCGCGGTCGAGGTCGAGCACGACCTCAGCTTCGCCCACGAGGCCGACCTCGTGATCTTCTGCCCCATGCCGCGCAGTCAGTGGACGAATGTGGATCCGAGGCTGATCGATCTGGCGAGGTCGGCCGTCGAACGGGATGCCTGGGTGATGAGCGTCTGCAGCGGCTCTTTCGCGCTCGCCGCCGCCGGCGTGCTCGACGGACGCCGTGCGACGACCCACTGGATGTACGCGCACACCCTGGCCGAGATGTATCCGCTCATCGACGTCGATCCCGACGTGCTCTTCGTGCAGGACGGCCGCATCATCAGCAGCGCCGGGACCGCCGCGGGCATCGACGCGTGCCTGCACCTGCTGCGCATCGAGCTCGGCGCCGAGATGGCCGGGCGCATCGCGCGCCGCATGGTCGTGCCGCCGCAGCGCGACGGCGGTCAGGCTCAGTACATCGACCGCCCGCTGCCGGTCGATGTGGGCGGGTCGCTGGCATCCGTGGCCGACTGGGCGGTGCAGAACCTGCACGACGATCTCTCGGTCGACCAGCTGGCCGACCACGCGCACATGTCGGCGCGCACCTTCGCGCGGCGGTTCAAGGCCGAGTTCGGGGCGACGCCCGCCGCGTGGCTGACCCGCCAGCGGGTGATCAGCGCGCAGCGAATGCTCGAGCGCACCGACTTCGGGCTCGACCGCATCGCAGAAGAGAGCGGGTTCGGCTCGGCGGCCATCCTGCGACAGAACTTCGCCCGGGTTCTCGGCACGACGCCGACCGCCTACCGGGCGCGCTTCTCGTGCCGGGACGAGCTGATGCCCGCCTGAGACGGAGAAGAGGTTCCCGCCGGACGGCGGGAACCTCTTCTGTCGACCTCAGCTCGAGCGCTCAGGCGTTGGTCATGCCACGGCGCAGCAGACGACCGCGGGCGTTCTCGAAGTCGATGACCTCGCCGTGCAGCCACGTCCTGCGCACGACACCCGCGAGCGCCTTGCCCTGGTACGGGGTGAGCGGGTTCTTGTGGTGCAGCTTCTTGACGTCGACCACGTAGGCGTCGTCGGCGGCGAAGATCGAGAAGTCGGCGTCGTATCCAGGGGCGATGCGTCCCTTGCCGGTGAGGCCGGCGAACTGCGCGGGGCGCTCGCTCATCCAGCCGACGACGGTCTCGAGCGACAGTCCGCGCTGGCGCGCCTCGGTCCAGATCAGCGACAGGCCGAGCTGCAGTGATGCGACGCCGCCCCATGCAACCGCGAAGTCGCCGTTCTCGAGGTCCTTGAGGTCGAGCGTCGAGGGGGAGTGATCCGACACGATGAAGTCGATCGTGCCGTCTTCGAGTCCCTGCCACAGCTGCTCGCGGTTGCCGGCCTCGCGGATCGGCGGGCAGCACTTGAAGGCGGTCGCGCCGTGCGGGATCTCCTCGGCCGTCAGCGTCAGGTAGTGCGGGCAGGTCTCGACGGTGAGCTTGAGCCCGTCGCGCTTGGCGCTGCGCAGCATGGGCAGCGCGTCAGACGAAGACAGGTGCAGGATGTGCGCCCGCCCGCCCGTCCAGCGCGCGCGCTCGATGACCTCGGCGATGGCGAGGTTCTCGGCACCACGGGGACGCGAGGCCAGGAACTTGCCGTAGTCGTCGCCCTCGGGCTGGGGTGCACGGTCGATGGCACGGGAGTCCTCGGCGTGGACGATCATCACCGAGTCGAAGGTGGCGAGCTCGCGCATGTCCGTCTCGAGCTCATCGGGGTCGAGCGGGGGGAACTCGTCGACACCCGAGTGCAGCAGGAAGCTCTTGAAGCCGAACACGCCGGCGTCGTGCAGCGGGCGCAGGTCGGCCGTGTTGCCCGGGATCGCCCCGCCCCAGAAGCCCACGTCGACGTGGGTCTGGCCGCGAGCGGCCTCGCGCTTGGTCTCGAGCGCGTCGACGCTGACGGTCGGCGGGATGCTGTTCAGCGGCATGTCGATGATGGTCGTCACGCCGCCGGCGGCGGCCGCGCGAGTGGCGGAGGCGAAGCCCTCCCACTCGGTGCGGCCGGGCTCGTTGACGTGCACGTGTGTGTCGACCAGGCCGGGGATCAGGGTCTCGTCGTCGGCGAGCTCGATGACCTCGTCACCGGCGAGATTGTTGCCGAGCGGCTGCATGGCGACGATGACGCCGCCGCGCACGCCCACCTCGCGCGGGCGGATGCCCGCGGTCGTCAGCACTCGCGCACCGCGGATGACGAGGTCGTAGTGCTCGCCGGTCGGATCGAGCGAGACGGATTCCCCGTCGTGCTCTTCGGTCTCGTGCGACATGTCGCGCGTCCCTTCTGCCGGCGCTCCGCCGGGCTTGTGTTCTGTGGGGGTGATGGGTGCGGGGTGGCCTCAGCCTACGAGACCGGGGAAACCCGTGATCCGCTTCGCGCGCGGAGGGGCGTAGGTGCGCACCTTGGAGGTCTTCAGGCCGAGATTGACCAGGCCCTCGGCGACGACGACCGCCGCCTGCACGCCGTCGACGACGGGTACGCCGCACAGCTCGACGATGCGGTCCTTCAGCTCGGCCATGCCGCCGCAGCCCAGCACGATGACCTCGGCGCGGTCGACCTCGACGGCGAGCTTCGCCTCGGCGGCGATGGCCTCGACCGCGCGGTCGGGGTCGCTCTCGAGCTCGAGCACTCCGAGCCCCGAGGAGCGCACCGACGCGCAGCGATCGTGCAGGCCCGCGAGGATCAGGCGGTCCTCGATCAGCGGAACCGCACGATCGAGGGTCGTGACGACCGAGTAGGTGCGGCCCAGGTACATCGCGGTGGAGGCGGCCGCCTCGGTGATGTCGACGACGGGCACGTCGAGCAGCTCCTGCAGCCCTTCGCGCCCGTGCTCGCCGTAGCCCGCCTGGATGACGGCGTCGTACTCGCCCTCGTAGCGCACGACCTTGTCCATCACTCCTACGGCGGCGAGGTAGCTGTCGAAGTTGCCCTCGCACGAGTCGGCCCCGAAGTCCGGCGTGAGGCCGATGATCTCGGTGCCGGCCGAGGCGGCGGCTCGGGCCGCCTCGGCGATGCCGTCGGTCATCGTCTGGGTGGTGTTGACGTTCGCAACCAGGATGCGCATGGGTGTTCTCCGTTCGCTGTCGATCAGTGCGTGGGGGTGACGGCGATGTCGGTGCCCTCGACATCGGCGAAGGGGCCGCGGCGGTCGGCGAGGATGCCGTACGCGATGGCGCCGAGACCGGCGGCGAGGAACCACGAGAACTGGCTCACGACCTGGAAGGCGGGCACGAAGGTCAGCAGCAGGGCGATGGTACCCGAGATGGCGAGGGCGATCACGGCTCGCGGGTTGAAGCCGCGGGCGTAGTAGTACTCGCCGGTCACGTGCTCGGAGTAGAGCTCGGGCACGTTGATGCGCTGCTTCTTGATGAGCCAGTAGTCGACCATGATGATGCCGAACAGCGGGCCCAGCAGAGCGCCGAGACCGTTCAGGAAGATGCCGATCACGACGGGCGAGTTGTACATGTTCCACGGCAGGATCACGAGGCCGATGACCGCCGAGAGCAGCGCCGCCTTGCGGAAGTTCAGGTGCCGCGGGAACAGGTTGGTGAGCGCGTACGTCGGGGCGACGAAGTTCGCCATCAGGTTCACGGCGATCGTGAGCACGATCAGCGCGAGCGAGGCGAGCACGAGCAGCAGGGTGTTCGGGATCGCGGCGACGACGTCGGCGGGGGAGGCGATCGCGACGCCGTTGATCGTGAACGAGCCGCCCGCGAGCACCACGACGACGGTGCCGAAGAAGAGCATGTTGATCGGGATGCCCCAGAAGTTGCCCTTCACGATCGACTTCTTGGACCTGGCGCCGCGGGTGAAGTCGCAGAAGTTGAGCACGAACGTGCCGTAGATGGCGACCCAGGCCGATGCGCCGCCGAGCATGTGCAGCCAGAGGTCGGCTCCCTGCAGGGGTGAGTCGTTCGTCCACGAGATCTGGAAGTCGGCCTGGACGAGGACCCAGACGGCGAGTGCGACGAAGGTCGCGAGGATGACGGGGCCGGCGAAGGCCTCGTACTTGCGGATCATCTCCATGCCGTAGCTGACGATGATCGACTGCAGCACCCAGAGCACGAGGAACGTCAGCCAGCCGAGGCCCGACAGTCCGAGGAACGAGCCCTGCTGCCACGCGGCTGCGCCCGGGAGGAGAGCGATGATCACGACCTGCAGCACCTGGGAGGCGAGATACGTCTGGATGCCGAACCAGGCGATGGCGACGCCGCCTCGCAGGAGTGCGGGGATCTGCGCGCCGTAGATGCCGAAGGAGATGCGGCTCATGACGGGGAACGGAACACCCGTCTTCTCGCCCATGAATCCCGACAGGGTGAGGAGCAGGAAGAGGAAGAGGGCGCCGAACGCCAGCGACCCCAGAATCGCGCCGCCGCTCATGCCGAGCGAGAAGAGCCCGATCGCCCAGACGTAGTTGCCGAGGCTGTGCACGTCGTTCGCCCACAGTGCGAAGATGCTGTAGGCGCTCCAGTGCCGCCCTTCACGGGTGGTCGGCGCGAGGTCGCTGTTGTAGAGACGGGGGCTCAGACCCATCTGAACGGCGAAAGTCCCCGAAGGGGCCTCGTCGAGACCTTCAGAAGCGCGGCTGCGCGGATGCGCGTACTCTTCGGTTGCCATTGCGGGACTCCAATATCCGGACTACGCCGTCGGGAATGAGTGGAGCATGTGATTCTGCTCCGATATTTCGTATTGCGAAAGTATTCTTTCGTAGTACGTTATTCGAACACAGCGCGGCTCGCCTGTCAAGTGGACTCCGGGGCTGTGGCGCGGGGTGACCCCTCGCGTTAGACTTTTCGTATAGCAGAACTTGATTTTCGTTGATCGGAACTGGCATGAACGCTTCACTCACCTCTACTACGCGACGCGAGATCGCCCCCGAACTCGCGCGTTCGTGGCTGCTCGTGGCTGCCACGCGTCCCGAGACCTTCGACGCCGCGGCGGCCTCGCACGCCGACGCCGTCGTGCTGGACATCGAGGATGCCGTTGACGCCAGCAAGAAGGAGTCGGCCCGCGCCGATGTGGTGCGATGGCTGAGCGAGGGCGGTCGTGCCTGGGTGCGCATCAACGACGCCGGCAGCGACTACTGGGCCGACGACATCGAGGAGCTGCGCACGGCGCCGGGTCTGCAGGGCGTGATGCTCGCCAAGACCGAGCTCGGGGGTCAGGTCATGGACACCTACAACCGTCTCGGCGCCCGTGTCCCGATCGTGGCGCTGGTCGAGTCGGCCATCGGAATCGAGAACGCCAGTGAGATCGCCCGGGCCAAGGGCGTGTTCCGCCTCGCCTTCGGAAGCGGTGACTTCCGCCGCGACACGGGCATGTCGGCCGATCGCGAGGCCATGGCCTATCCGCGTGCCCGCCTGGTCATCTCGAGCCGGGTCGGCGGCCTGCCCGGTCCGATCGACGGTCCCACGGTCGGATCGAGCCATCCCATCCTGCGCGAGCAGTCGGCCACCACCGTCTCGATGGGCATGACCGGGAAGCTCTGCCTCTCGGCCGACCAGGCCCCCGTCGTCAACGAGGTCATCAGCCCCACCCGCACCGACGTCGAGTGGGCACACGAGTTCCTCGCCGACTTCGACGCCCGCGGGCGGATCGTGCGAGACGGCAGCGATCTGCCCCGCCTCGGCCGGGCCCGCAAGATCATGCAGCTCGCCGAGGCCTTCGACGTGCTCCCCGTCGCGCGCTGACAGCGCCGCGACCCAGCATCCATCCCCGAACAGAACGGAGTCATCATGACCGACAAGCTCACCGCCGGCAGCACGGCGCCCGACTTCGCCCTCGCCGACGCCGACGGTCGCACCATCGCGCTCTCGGACTACCGCGGCCGCAACGTGGTCGTCTACTTCTACCCGAAGGCGGCCACCCCCGGCTGCACCACCGAGGCGTGCGACTTCCGCGACAGCCTCTCGGCGCTCGACGCCGCCGGCTACGCGGTCATCGGCGTCTCGCCCGACTCGATCGACGAGATCCGCTCGTTCGCCGAGACGGAGCACCTCACGTTCCCGCTGCTCGCCGACAGTGACGCCACTGTCGCCAAGGCGTGGGGCGCCTGGGGTGAGAAGACGGTGGGCGAGCGCACCTTCGACGGCGTGATCCGCTCGACCTTCGTGCTCGACGGCGACGGTATCGTGCAGCGGGCAGAATATGGTGTGGATGCAGAGGGTCACGTGGCCCGTCTGCGCACCGAGCTCGGGGTCTGACTCCACGATGTGAAACGCCCGCCGGGGGTGTTGACAACAGCTCCGGCGGCGCGCACAATGTTTACACATGCTGAAATAACAGTTCCGGCATACGGAAGTAACCTTCTCGTGAAGACTCCGTCAGGGGTTTCCGTATAGCCTTCGCGCCGGATGCCAGCATCTGCTTGAGGATCGAAGATGTCACTCGAGAACTTCAATGCGGCTCCTCGCGAAGAAGCCGTCGCCACCGTGAAGCCGGCACTGGACATCGCCCGCTGGATCGACGCGATCGTCGACGGCCGGCCTTACCAGAGCGTCGATCAGGTCGCCGCCGCGGCTGCGACGGCGGCCTCGCCGCTCACCGAGGCCGAGATCGACGGCGCACTCGCGCATCACCCGCGCATCGGCGAGAAGCCACAGGGCCACACCGCCGAGGCCGCGCACTCGCGCCGCGAGCAGCCGGGTGTCGACGCTGACGCCGCCGCCAAGCTGGCCGCCGGCAACAAGGCCTACGAGGAGAAGTTCGACCGCGTGTACCTCGTGCGTGCGGCCGGACGATCCGCCGAGGAGATCCTCGCCCTGCTGCAGCAGCGGCTGGGCAACACCCCCGAACAGGAGCTCGCCGTCGTCGATCAGCAGCTGCGTGAGATCGCAGCGCTGCGTCTGGCGGCAGCCCTCGAGAGCTGAAGGAGCGCGACCATGAGCGTTTCCCACGTGACCACCCACATCCTGGACACCTCGATCGGACGCCCCGCGCCCGACGTCGCCGTCGCGCTCGAAGCCCGTCAGGGCGACGAGTGGGTCGGGATCGGTTCAGGATCCACAGATGCTGACGGGCGGGTGAAAGAACTGGGCCCTTCGCTGTTGGAGAGCGGTGCATACCGACTCCGGTTCGACACGGCGGCCTACTTCGCCGGCATCGACACGGACACCTTCTTCCCGGAGGTGGTGTTGACCTTCCAAGTCGACGCTGAGCAGGCGCACTACCACGTGCCGCTGCTGCTCAGCCCGTTCGCCTATTCCACTTACCGAGGAAGCTGAGTTGAAATCATGACCAACATCATTCTGGGCAAGAACCAGTACGGCAAGGCCGAGGTGCGCGTCGTCCGCGTGACGCGCGACACCGACCGTCACGAGATCGAGGACCTCAACGTCACCTCGCAGCTGCGCGGAGACCTCGACAGCGCCCACTTCGAGGGCAACAACGAGCACGTCGTCCCGACCGACACTCAGAAGAACACGGTCTACGCCTTCGCCAAGGACGGCGTCGGCAGCCCCGAGGAGTTCCTGCTGCGTCTCGGCCGCCACTTCACCGGCGAGTTCGACTGGATCACCGGCGGTCGCTGGGAGGCCGAGCAGTACACCTGGCAGCGCATCCAGGGCGACAGCGGCGAGCACGACCACTCGTTCGTCCGCGGCGGCACCGAGACCCGCACCTCGGTCGTGCAGATCGACGGCGACGACACGGTCGTCATCGCGGGTCTGCAGGACCTGAAGGTGCTGAAGTCGACGCAGAGCGGCTTCGTCGGGTACCCGAAGGACAAGTACACGACCCTGGCCGAGACCGAGGACCGCATCCTCGCCACCTCCGTCACCGCCAAGTGGCGCTACAACCGCACCGACATCGACTTCAACGAGGTCTTCGCGGACGTGCGCCGCCTGCTGCTCGCCGGGTTCTCGCGCAACTACTCGTACGCCCTGCAGCACACGCTGAAGGAGATGGCCGAGGCCGTCCTCGAAGCGCACCCCGAGATCGACGAGATCCGCTTCTCGACCCCGAACAGCCACCACTTCGTGGTCGACCTGTCGCCGTTCGGCCTGGAGAACCCCAACGAGGTGTTCTACGCCGCCGACCGCCCGTACGGCCTGATCGAGGCGTCGTTCCTTCGCGAGGGCGCCGACACCGACCACTGGTCGTGGGACGGCATCGCCGGCTTCTGCTGATCCGCACCGGATGCCGTTCGGCCGGCTGCTGACCCCGTCAGCCCCTGCCGCCGAACGGCATCCCCGCGGCCGCCACCGTGAGAGAGGCGATGTTCGCCTCGGGCGGCAGCTGCGCCATGAAAAGCACAGCCCGCGCGGCGTCGGCCACGTCGAAGGTCGGCTCGACCAGACGCGAGCCGTCGGCCTGCAATGCACCGGAGCCGACGCCGATCTCGGACATGATCCGCGTCGCGGCGTTGCCGATGTCGATCTGGCCGCAGCTGATACCGTGCGCTCGGCCGTCGAGGTCGACGGAGCGGGTGAGGCCGGTGATGGCGTGCTTGCTCACCGCGTACGCGACCGAGAGCGGTCGCGGGACCTGGGCCGAGATCGACCCGTTGTTGATGATGCGGCCGCCCGACGGCCGCTGCGCGATCATCGTGCGCATCGCGGCTCCTGCGCACAGCAGAGCGCCGGTCACGTTCACATCGATCGTCCGCTGCCACTCGACGGGGTCGACGTCGGCGGCGGATGCCACAGGGCCGAAGATCCCCGCATTGTTGAACAGCACATCCACGCGGCCCCACTCGGCCACGACGCGGGCGAACAGCGCGTCCACCTCGGCGGGCACGGTGATGTCGGTGGGCACGACGAGAGCGTTCGGATGCCCGTCGGCGCTCTGCTGCAGGGCATCCGCCCTCCGACCGGCGAGAGCCACCCGGAACCCGGCCTCGAGCATGGCCGCTGCCACGGCGCGGCCGATGCCCGACCCCGCACCGGTGACCACGGCGACGCGTCCGTTCGTCATCAGATCGCTCCCCGATCCGCCGTCAGGATGCCAGCTCGGCGCTGATCGCCTGCGCGGCGATGCGCAGCTTGGGCACGGCGCGCTCGCCGAACGCCTCGTCGACGCGCGAGATCGGACCGGAGACCGACACGGCCGTGGGGGTCGGTGCGTCGGGGACGGCCATCGAGAAGCAGCGCACGCCGATCTCCTGCTCCTGGTCGTCGATCGCGTACCCGCGCTCGCGGATGCGGTCGAGCTCGGCGATGAGCTCGTCGACGTCGCCGATGCTGAACTCCGTCGGGGTCGGCATGCCCGCGCGGGCGACGATGCCGCGCACGGTGTCGTCGGGCAGCTGGGCGAGGATCGCCTTGCCGACACCGGTGTCGTGCATGTGGGCGCGCCGGCCGACCTCCGTGAACATGCGCATCGAGTGCAGCGAGGGCACCTGGGCGACGTACACGATCATGTTGCCGTCGAGCACCGCCATGTTCGCGCTCTCGCCCAGCTCGTCGACGAGGGTCTTCAGCTGCGGGCGCGCCAGGGCGCCGAACTGGCGCGACGCGCCCTCGCCGATGCGGATCAGCCGCGGCCCGAGCGCGTAGCGGCGGTTGGGCAGCTGACGCGCGTACCCCAGCGAGACCAGGGTGCGCAGCAGGCGGTGGATGGTGGGCAGCGGCAGATCGGTCGACGATGCCAGCTCGCTGAGGGTGACGTCGCCGCCGGCGTCGGTGACCAGCTCGAGCAGCTCGAACACCCGCTCGACGGACTGGACTCCGGATCCGCTGCTGCGCGGCGTCTTGCTTTCGGCCATGAGGTCCTCCTAGGTACCCGACGATTCCATCATGCGAGAAGAGCGAGCGAAAATCCTGCGTGATCCCTCATCGTTGATTGCATCGTACTTTCGTAAGATAGATAACAGTATCCACGATGCGAAAGCGCGAAGAAGTCCACAAGCAAATGTGAGTCGGCGCGGATGCGCGCGGCGCACCTCAGGGAAGAGGAAACATGGCCAACCCCGGTCCCGGTAACTCGATCACACTGCGTATCGACGCTCCCTCGAACTTCAGCGTCACCAGCGAGCTCGCCGCCGCCGCGGCATCCGCCGGTGCCGCCATCACCGCTCTCGACGTCGTCGAGTCGCACCCGACCTCCATCGTCGTCGACCTCACCTGCAACACGATCGACGACGAGCACGCCACCCGCATCCGCGACGCCGTGGAGGCACTCGACGGCGTGCACGTGCGCCAGGTCAGCGACCGCACCTTCCTCATGCACCTCGGCGGCAAGCTCGAGGTCGTGCCCAGCGTGCCGCTGCGCAACCGCGACGACCTCTCGCGCGCCTACACCCCCGGCGTCGCCCGGGTCTGCATGGCCATCGCCGAGGACAAGAGCAAGGCCCGCAACCTCACCATCAAGCGCAACACGATCGCCGTGGTCACCGACGGCACCGCCGTACTCGGCCTGGGCGACATCGGTCCCGAGGCCGCACTGCCCGTCATGGAGGGCAAGGCCGCCCTGTTCAAGCAGTTCGCGAACGTCGACGCGTGGCCGGTCTGCCTCGACACCAAGGACACCGAGGAGATCATCAGCATCGTCAAGGCGATCGCCCCCGTCTACGGCGGCGTGAACCTCGAGGACATCGCCGCTCCCCGCTGCTTCGAGATCGAGGCAAGGCTCCGCGAAGAGCTCGACATCCCCGTCTTCCACGACGACCAGCACGGCACCGCGATCGTCACCCTCGCCGCCCTCGTCAACGCCCTCAAGGTCGTGAACAAGACGATCGAGGACATCCGCATCGTCGTCTCCGGCGTCGGAGCCGCGGGCAACGCGATCATCCAGCTGCTGCTCGCCGAGGGCGCGAAGGACCTCGTGGCCTGCGGGCGCGACGGCGCGATCGTCGCCGGTGTCGAGTACGCCGACGCGCACCGCCGCGAGATCGCCGCGACCACCAACCCGCGCGGCTTCCAGGGCACCCTGAAGGAGGCCATGGTCGGCGCAGACGTGTTCATCGGCGTGAGCGCTCCGAACGTGCTCGACGAGGCCGACATCGCCGCGATGGCGGATGACGCGATCGTGTTCGCGATGGCCAACCCGACCCCCGAGGTCGACCCCGTCGTGGCGTCCAAGCACGCCGCCATCGTGGCCACCGGTCGCAGCGACTTCCCCAACCAGATCAACAACGTGCTCGCCTTCCCCGGCGTCTTCCGCGGGCTGCTCGACGCGGGCGTGTCCGACATCACCGCACCTATGCTGGTCGCATCGGCATACGCCATCGCGTCGCGCGTCGAAGAGGATGAGCTCAACGCGAGCTTCATCATCCCGAGCGTGTTCGACCCGCTGGTCGCCGGCGCCGTCGCCGACGCCATCGTCCGGGTCGTCGAGTCGGCCGCCGCAGACAGGGAGTGAGCCGGGTGTCAGCCAACACATCGCTGCGCGAAGACGACTTCGCAGACATCGACGCGCGCCTCGCGCAGACCGACGCACTCCTCTCGGGCTCCTACCCCGGCGATGACGGCAGCCGTCAGCCCGTGCACACGCTGTACGTGCCGGCCGACCGCTTCGACCGGGACCTGCCGGCCCGCCTCGGAGCGGACGCGATCGCGGCCGTCGAGGCGGCCGGCGGCACGGCCGCGCTCGCCGCGTCGGTCGGGCTGGGTCACCTCGCCGACCAGCTGGCTCCGCTGGTGGATGCCAAGCTGCGCCGCGAGCCCGTCGAAGACCTCCGTCTCGACTTCGAGGACGGCTACGGCACCCGCGACGACGACGAGGAGGACGCAGACGCCATCCTCGCCGCCGAGCGCGTGGCCGAGGCCGTCGCCGCAGGCACCGCGACGCCGTTCATCGGCATCCGGTTCAAGTGCTTCGAGGCGCCGACCAGGCGGCGCGGCATCCGCACGCTCGACCGCTTCGTCACCACCCTCGCCGCCGCCGGCCCCCTGCCGGACGGACTGATCCTCACCCTGCCGAAGGTGACCACCGTCGCGCAGGTCGAGGCGACGGTCGCGCTCTGCGAGCGCTTCGAGGAGCGACTGGGCCTGGCATCCGGTCGCCTGCGCTTCGAGGTGCAGATGGAGACGCCGCAGCTCATCGTCGCCGCCGACGGGACGATCCCCGTCGCCACGCTGTTGCATCACGGTGCGGGACGCATCTCGGCGCTGCACTACGGCACCTACGACTACAGCGCCTCGCTGCAGATCGCCGCCGCGTACCAGTCGATGGAGCATCCGGCCGCCGACTACGCCAAGCAGGTCATGCAGGTCGCCGTCGCCGAGACCGGCGTGCGGCTCTCGGACGGGTCGACCAACGTCATCCCCGTGGGTGAGAAGGCGGCGGATGCCTGGAAGCTGCACGCCCGCCTGGTGCGGCGCTCGCTCGAGCGCGGCTACTACCAGGGCTGGGATCTGCACGCCAACCAGCTGCCCACCCGGTACCTCGCGACCTACGCGTTCTACCGCGAGGGATTCGAGGCGGCCGCGCGCCGGCTCGACAACTACCTGCACGGCAGCGATGCGACGATCATGGACGAGCCCGCCACCGCGCGCGCTCTCGCCCGCTTCGTCGTTCGCGGCCTGGAGTGCGGCGCGCTCACCGAAGACGAGGTGCGCTCGTCGACCGGCGCCTCGCCCGCAGAGCTGACCAGGCTCGCACACCCGAAACTCGTCACCAAGGAGGCCTGATGTCCTACTACACCCCGACCGGCGGTCTGCCGCCGCAGACCGACCTGCTCACCGACCGCGCGATCGTCAAGCTCGCGTACACGGTGATCCCGAAGGGCGTGCTGCGCGACATCGTCACCAGCAGCCTGCCCGGGTTCAGCAACACCCGCGCCTGGATCATCGCCAAGCCCACCCCGAGCTCGGCGCAGACCTTCTCGCAGCTGATCGTCGAGATCTCCCCCGGTGGGGAGGCCGCGAAGCCCGAGCCCGAGGCCGGTGTCGAGGGCGTCATCTTCGTCACCACCGGAAAGCTCACCCTCACCCTCGACGGCGAGACGCACGTGCTGGAAGAGGGCGGCTACGCCTTCCTCGCGCCCGGTGCGGACTGGTCGCTGAAGAACGAGGGCGACGAGATCACCAGCTTCCACTGGATCCGCAAGGCGTACGAGTGGCTCGAGGGCGTCGACGCACCGGCATCCTTCGTCACCCGCGACCAGGACATCGAGCCCACCCCGATGGTGGGCACCGACGCGTGGCTCACCACCCGCTTCGCCGATTCGAGCGACATGGCGCACGACATGCAGGTGAACATCGTCACCTTCAAGCCGGGCGGATCGATCCCGTTCGCCGAGACGCACGTCATGGAGCACGGTCTGTTCGTGCTCGAGGGCAAGGCCGTCTACCACCTCAACGGCGACTGGGTCGAGGTCGAGGCCGGTGACTACATGCTGCTGCGCGCGTTCTGCCCGCAGGCCTGCTACGCCGGGGGCCCTGGCGACTTCCGCTACCTGCTGTACAAGGACATGAACCGCCAGATCAAGCTGACCTGAGCCGGTCACGCCGGCCGTGCCGGTGACGAGCGAACGCACCCGTCGGGCACCCGGCGGGTGCGTTCGCTCTTCCTGCCGGTTCCGGATGCTGGAATGTCGCGCCGTCGTCGTTGACACCACCTCAGCCCCCGCCTAACCTTTCATTACTAGGAACTTTTCTTCCGCAATACGAAACCAAGGACGATCATGAGCTACACCGTCAACGCGTCGATCCTGCTGACCGACCTCCCCGTGAACGAGCGTCCCGCCGCGGCCAAGGCCGCCGGGTTCGACGCCGTCGAGTTCTGGTGGCCGTTCTTGTCGGCCGTTCCCGAGCAGCAGGAGGTCGACGCGTTCGTCGCCGCCATCGACGACGCAGGGGTGCGGCTCACCGGACTCAACTTCTTCGCCGGAGACATGCCGGCGGGCGACCGCGGGCTCGTCTCGTGGGTGGGCCGCGAGGGCGAGTTCCGCGCCAACGTCGACGTCGTCGTCGGCATCGGCGAGCGCACCGGCACCACGGCGTTCAACGCCCTCTACGGCCTGCGCCAGGACGGCGTCGACGAGAAGACGCAGGACGACCTCGCTGTCGAGAACCTCGCGATCGCCGGCAAGGCCGTCTCCCGCATCGGGGGCATCGTGCTGCTGGAGCCGGTCTCCGGCGCAGACGCGTATCCGCTGAAGACCGCCGCCGACGCGCTCGCGATCATCGCCCGCGTCAAGGACGAGCACGGCGTCGACAACATCCGCCTGCTCGCCGACTTCTACCACCTCGCCGTCAACGGCGACGACGTGGCCGCCGTCGTCGCCGAGCACGCCGGCGAGTTCGGTCACATCCAGATCGCCGACGCCCCCGGTCGCGGCGAGCCCGGCACGGGAGAGCTGCCGCTGACCGAATGGATCGAGGCAGCGCGCGCCGGCGGATACGACGGCGTCATCGGTCTCGAGTACAAGGCCACCCAGGACGACCCGTTCGCCTGGACCAGGAACTGACATCCCACTTCCGCGAAGGAGCGACGACATGACCAACATCACCATCATCGGTCTCGGCATCATGGGCCTGCCCATGGCGAAGAACCTCGTCAAGGCGGGCTACACGGTCACCGGCGTGAACCGCAGCCCCGAGGCCGTCCAGAAGCTCGTCGATGCGGGTGGCAACGGCGCCGCCAGCGTCGCCGAGGGTGTCAAGGACGCCGACGTGATCATCACGATGGTCCCCGACTCCCCTGATGTCGCCGACGTCGTGCAGGGCCCCGAGGGCGTCTTCGCCAACGCGAAGAAGGGCGCTCTCTGGATCGACAACTCCTCGATCCGCCCCGACGTCGCCAAGGAGCTGGCCGAGGAGGCCATCGCCGCCGGTCTCGGCGTCGTCGACGCGCCCGTCTCGGGTGGCGAGCAGGGCGCCATCGACGGCGTCCTCTCGATCATGACCGGCGGCTCGCCGGAGGACTTCGCCAAGGCGGAGCCCATCCTGCAGGCCATCGGCAAGACCATCGTGCACGTCGGCCCTGCGGGTGCCGGTCAGACCGTGAAAGCGGCCAACCAGCTCATCGTCGCCGTCAACATCCAGGCCCTCAGCGAGGCGATCGTCTTCCTCGAGGCCTACGGCGTCGACACCGACGCCGCCCTCAAGGTCCTCGGCGGCGGTCTCGCCGGCTCGAAGGTCCTCGACCAGAAGGGGCAGAAGATGCTCGACCGCGACTTCGCCCCCGGCTTCCGCCTGGCCCTGCACAACAAGGACCTCGGCATCGTCACCGCCGCGGCGCGCGGCGCCGGCGTGAGCGTGCCCCTCGGCTCGGCTGTCGCCCAGCTCGTCACCTCGCTCGTCGCCCGCGGCGACGGCGGCCTCGACCACTCCGGCCTCTTCAAGCTCACCGCAGAGCTCTCCGGCCGCGAGTAAGAATTAAGGACAGAACATCATGACCCGCATGCGCGCAGTGGACGCCATCGTCCAGATCCTGATCAAGGAGGGCGCCGACGAGGCGTTCGGCCTGCCCGGAGCCGCCATCAACCCCCTGTACTCCGCGATGCGCGCAGGCGGCGGCATCCGGCACACCCTCGCGCGCCACGTCGAGGGCGCCTCGCACATGGCCGACGGCTACAGCCGCACGGGCGACGGACGCATCGGCGTCTGCCTCGGCACGTCGGGCCCCGCCGGCACCGACATGATCACCGGTCTGTACGCGGCGATCGCCGACAGCATCCCGATGCTGTGCATCACCGGACAGGCGCCGGTGGCGAAGCTCGACAAGGAGGACTTCCAGGCCGTCGACATCGCGTCCATCGCGAAGCCGGTGACCAAGTTCGCCAAGACGGTGCTCGAGGGTGCGCAGGTTCCCGGCGTGTTCCAGAGCGCCTTCCAGATCATGCGCTCGGGCCGCCCCGGTCCCGTGCTGATCGATCTGCCGTTCGACGTGCAGATGACCGAGATCGAGTTCGACATCGACACGTACGAGCCGCTGCCGGTCGCCAAGCCCGTCGCCACTCGTGCGCAGGCCGAGAAGGTGCTCGACATGCTCACCGCGTCGAAGCACCCCGTCATCGTCGCGGGCGGCGGCATCGTCAACTCCGGCGCGTCCGACAAGCTCGTCGAGCTGGCCGAGACCCTCGGCGTGCCGGTCGTGCCGACCCTGATGGGCTGGGGCGCGATCGCCGACGACCACCCGCTGGCAGCCGGCCTGGTCGGCATCCAGACCTCGCAGCGCTACGGCAACGCGAGCTTCCTCGAGAGCGACTTCGTGCTCGGCATCGGCAACCGCTGGGCCAACCGCCACACCGGTGGGCTCGACACGTACCGCAAGGGCCGCACCTTCGTGCACGTCGACATCGAGCCGACCCAGATCGGCCGGGTGTTCGCACCCGACTACGGCGTGGTCTCCGATGCCGGCGCGTTCATGGACGTGCTGCTCGAGGCCGCACGCGACCGGGTGGCCGAGCTGCCCGACTACAACGGCTGGGCCGAGGAGTGCCGCGACCGCAAGGCGCGTCTGCAGCGCAAGACCAACTTCGACAACGTGCCCATGAAGCCGCACCGCGTCTACCAGGAGATGCTCACGGCGTTCGATCGCGACACCACCTTCGTCACGACGATCGGCCTGTCGCAGATCGCCGGAGCCCAGCTGCTGCACGTCTACGGTCCCCGCAAGTGGATCAACGCGGGCCAGGCCGGCCCCCTCGGCTGGACCGGTCCCGCCGCCCTCGGCGTCGTGCGCGGCAAGCCGGGTGAGCAGGTCGTCGCCCTGTCGGGCGACTACGACTTCCAGTTCATGATCGAAGAGCTCGCCGTGGGCGCGCAGCACAAGCTGCCGTACATCCACGTCGTGGTCAACAACAGCTACCTCGGTCTGATCCGTCAGTCCCAGCGCGGCTTCGAGATGGACTACGAGGTCTCGCTCGCGTTCGACAACGTCAACACCCCGTACGACCCCGACAGCGTCGCCACCGGGTACGGAGTCGACCACGTCAAGGTCGCCGAGGGCCTCGGCTGCAAGGCGATCCGCGTGGAGCGCCCCGAAGAGCTCGCCGCCGGGTTCGCCGAGGCCGCGCGCCTGCGCGACGAGTTCCAGGTGCCCGTGGTGGTCGAGGTCATCCTCGAGCGCGTGACGAACATCGCGATGGGTGCCGACCTCGACACGATGAACGAGTTCGAGGACCTCGCGGCATCGCCGGCCGACGCTCCTGAGGCGATCTACGCCCTGCTCGACTGATCGGTTCCGAGTACGACATGCGCATCCTCATCGCCTCTGACAAGTTCAAGGGCTCGGCGACGGGCTCCGAGGTGGCGGCGGCGCTCGCCGACGGCATCCGGGAGATCATCCCGGATGCCGTCGTCGACGCGGCTCCGGTCGCCGACGGCGGCGAGGGCACGGTCGACGCGGCCGTCGCGAGCGGATTCACGCCGGTGACGGTCTCGGTGACCGGTCCCACCGGGCGTCCGGTGGATGCCACCTTCGCCCTGCGCGATGGTCAGGCCATCATCGAGATGGCGGCGGCCAGCGGTCTGGACGTGCTGCCGGACGGCGAGAAGGATGCCCTCGGTGCGACCAGCCGCGGTGCGGGCGAGCTGATCGCCGCGGCACTGGACCGAGGAGCGACCTCGATCGTGCTCGGCGTGGGCGGCAGCGCCTGCACCGACGGCGGCGCGGGCATGCTGCAGGCCCTGGGTGCCGCACTGCGCACCGAGGACCGGCCCGTCCGCCCCGGTGGCGCGGGCCTGGTCGAGCTGGTCTCGGCCGACCTCACGGGTCTCGACCCTCGACTCACCGCGGTCAGCGTCGTGCTGGCCGCCGACGTCGACAATCCCCTCCTCGGAGAGCGGGGGGCCGCCGCGGTCTTCGCGCCGCAGAAGGGGGCGAGCGCCGATGATGTCGCGGTCCTCGAGGCGGGCCTCTCGCGTCTGGCAGAGCTCGTCGACGCGCTGCCCGGGGTGCGCGCCTCGGCATCCGCGCCCGGAGCAGGCGCGGCCGGTGGCGTCGGCTACGCCGCCCTCGCGGTGCTCGGCGCCGTGCGCGAGCCCGGCATCGACGTCATCCAGCGCCTCATCGGTCTCGAGGCGCGCATCGCCGACGCCGACCTCGTCATCACCGGCGAGGGCAGCCTCGACGATCAGAGTCTGGGTGGCAAGACGCCCCTGGGCGTCTCGGCCGCCGCGGCCAGGGCGGGCAAGCCCGTCGTCGCGGTGTGCGGTCGCGCGACTCTGGATGCCGCGCAGGCGGCGTCCGCGGGCTTCGCCCGGGTCTACGCACTGAGCGACATCGAGCCCGAGCCTGCGAAGAGCATGGCGAACGCGGTGCCCCTGCTGCGCGAGGTGGGCCGCACGATCGCCGCCGACCTGGGTGCTCTCACCGCGCGCTGAGCCCGCGCCTGGCTGCATCGGCGTGCGGGGTGGGCCCGTGTGGTCGCCTCGCGGCGTGGGATGCGGCCGTTCGGGCCCACTCGAGGCGTGGGTGCGCCGGGAGTGGGTTCCCGTGTCGAGCCGNNCGCCTCGCGGCGGGGGATGCGACCATTCGGGCCCACTCGGCGGGGGATGCGCGAAGGGGACCGGACCGCCGGTGGGCGGAGCCGATCCCCTCTGTCGCGCGTGGGTCCTCAGGCCGCCTTCGGGAAGAGGACGCGGAACGCGCGGATGAAGCCGTTGCCCTGGCCTGCGGGCAGGTGGAAGTCCGGGTCGATGTTGACCGACGGGTGCTCAGCGGACGGGACGTGCCCGCTCGCCTCGGTCGGATGTGCGCTCACGTCCCTCTCCGTTTCTGTTTCCATAAAGCGAAATAATCATCTTGCTGTATGAAAAGAGTACGCACAGGTGCGCCGGAGAGTCAATACCCTCTCGGCAGCTGTGACGCCGGATTGCGCTGCGGTGCCGGCGAGTCGTCAGCCCCAGCGCCCCGGATCGGCGAGCACCCGAGAGGTCACCTGCAGCGATCCCGGCGCCACCTCTGCCGTGCAGAATAGCAGCGACATCGTCGGATATCCGTGCGCGCGGTTGTCGCGCACGATCGCCCGGTCGTCCTCGGGCGAGAGGCTCGCGCTCTCCGCGAGCACCGCGACCCAGCGCTCGTCCCACGCGGGCGCCCGGTCGGCGGCCGCGGCGAATCGCGGCAGCCACGCATCGATGCGCGCCGTGCCCGGATCGTCCAGGTCGTCGTGGGCGATCATGTGCACTCCCGCGGGCACCGCCGTCTCGCGCAGCTCGACGCCGTCCCACGACAGCACGCGGGATGCCTGCGCAGTCACCTCGAGCAGGTTGAAGCCGTGCATGGGCGGGTGTCCCTGCGGGGAGCGTCCGGCGACCGACTCCAAGGCCAGCGAGCCGCGCGAGCGCACGTCGCTCTCCGGGAGGCCGAGCACGTCCGCGCGATTGAGCAGCACGGCGAGGCGTCCGACGGCGGGATCGGCGGCGAGCCACGCCCCGCCGGCCCGACGATCGCGGATGCCGACCACCCCGGGATGGGTGTCGGGCCACCACTGTCCGAGGTCGTCCCAGGGGCGATCGGGATCCTCGTCCCGCACGGCCAGCAGCCGCGCGCCTTCGCCGGGAGAGGGGGCGACATCGATCACGACGGTGCACACGAGCACGAGTCTAGGCGGGGGACCGGGGCGCGCCGGAGCTGTCTGCGCCGGCAGCCTGGGGCAGAATCGGACGCGTGAACATCGTCGTCGCCGTCACCGGCGGGATCGCCGCCTACAAGAGCGTGCACCTGGTGCGCCTGCTGATCAAGGCCGGACACGAGGTCACCGTCGTGCCCACCGAAGACGCGCTGCGCTTCGTCGGCCTGCCCACGTGGGAGGCGATCAGCCGCCGTCCCGTGACCACGAGCGTGCACGAGGACGTCGCCCAGGTGCGCCACGTCGCCCTTGGTCAGGCGGCCGAGCTCGTGATCGTCGCGCCCGCGACCGCGAACACCATCGCGAAGATGGCCGCCGGCCTCGCCGACGATCTGCTCGGCACCACTCTGCTCGCCACCACCGCCCCGGTCGCGATCGCTCCTGCGATGCACACCGAGATGTGGCGCCACCCGGCGACGCAGGCGAACATCGCGACGCTGCGCGACCGCGGCGTCGCCGTCCTCGGTCCCGGCGAGGGCGAGCTGACCGGGGGAGACTCGGGAGCCGGACGGATGCTCGAGCCCGAGCAGATCATGGCCGAGGCGCTCACCCTGATCGACGCGGGGCACCGGGGAGCGCACGAGCCGCACGACCTCGACGGCCTGCGCGTCGCGGTCTCGGCGGGCGGCACCCGCGAGCCCCTCGACCCGGTGCGCTTCCTGGGCAACCGCTCCAGCGGGCGGCAGGGGGTCGCTCTCGCGCTCGCCGCGGCCGACCGGGGCGCGGACGTCGTGCTCGTGGCCGCGCACGTCGACGGTGCGGTGCTGGCGGATGCCGAACGGCATCCGCTCATCCGGATCGAGCACGTCGGCACCGCGGCCGAACTCGGCGACGCGATGCGCCGCGCGGCGGAGGAGGCCGCGGTGATCGTGATGGCCGCGGCCGTCGCCGACTACCGACCGGCCGACGTGTCCGACCGCAAGCTCACGAAGGAGGCGGGTCCGCTCGAGAGCATCGAGCTGGTGCAGAACGAGGACATCGTGGCGCATCTGGCTGCGCGACGGCATCCGGGTCAGGTGATCATCGCATTCGCGGCCGAGACCCCGGATGACGACGGCGAGCTGCTCGAGCGCGCGCGACGCAAGCGCGAGCGCAAGGGCGTCGACCTGCTCGTGGTGAACGAGGTCGGCTGGGACCGCGGATTCGAGGCGGGCGAGAACACCGTGCACGTGATCGGCGACGGCGGCGCGGTGCTCGCCCTGGCATCCGGAACCAAGCGCGCGGTCGCCGACGACGTGTGGGATGTCGTCGCCGACGTCCTGGGGTGAGCCGCGGCGGCTCAGCCGCCGATGTACGACATCTCGATGCGCTTGCGCTGCGTGCGCAGGGCGGGGGTGAGGCCGGCGCGGATCTCGGAGTAGCGGTCGTCGCGTCCGCCCCAGATGGATGCCATGGCCGCCGCCAGCTCGACGTCGTCTGCGCCGCCGCGCATGAGCGCCCGCAGATCGTGACCCTGGGAGGCGAACAGGCACGTGAACAGCCTGCCCTCGGTAGAGATGCGGGCGCGCGTGCAGGTGCCGCAGAACGCGTTGGTGACGCTGGAGATCACGCCGATCTCGCCGCTGCCGTCGGTGTAGCGCCAGCGCTTCGCGGTCTCGCCGTGCACGGTCGGGGCGACCGGCTCGAGCGGGAACACCGCGCCGATGCGCTCGATGATCTCGGCAGAGGGCACGACCTCATCGAGCGACCAGCCGTTGGTGTTGCCCACGTCCATGTACTCGATGAAGCGCAGGGTGTAGGGGGTGCCCTTGAAGTGACGGGCCATGCTGAGGATCTCGCCGTCGTTGACCCCGCGCTTGACGACCATGTTGAGCCTGATCGGCCCGAGCCCCGCCGCCTGCGCGGCGTCGATGCCGTCGAGCACCCGGCTCACCGGGAAGCGCACGTCGTTCATCCGCTGGAAGAGATCGTCATCGAGCGAGTCGACCGACACGGTCACCCGATTCAGCCCGGCAGCCTTGAGCGCCCCGGCCTTCATCGCGAGGGCCGAGCCGTTGGTGGTCAGGGCCAGGTCGAGCGGCCGGCCCTCCGGCGTGCGGATCGCCGCGAGCTGCTCGATGAGCTGCTCGATGCCGCGGCGCAGCAGGGGTTCGCCGCCGGTGAGGCGCAGCTTGTGCACCCCGTGCGCGGCGGCGACGGTGGCGATGCGCGTGATCTCCTCGAAGCTCAGCAGCTCGTCGCGGTCGAGGAACGCGTAGTCCCGCCCGAAGATCTCCTTGGGCATGCAGTAGACGCAGCGGAAGTTGCAGCGGTCGGTCACCGAGATCCGAAGATCGCGCAGCGGACGATCGAGCCGGTCGGTGAGCGCGGTCGTCGCAGTCGCCGGCCGGCCGTCGCCGTCTATGCGCCTGCTCGCCATGATCACGTCCTCCCGCGTTGAAACGCTAGCACCGGATTGCCGGGTGCGGACCCGCGGATGCCCGTGACAATTCCCTCTCGCGCCTCTTTCCGGTCGAGTGCGGAAATGCGCGCCGGAATTCTCTGGACGCCGGGAAATGATGTTGCTATTCTTGGATAGCCGCATATCCGAGATGCGGCTCAATTGAACAGTCAGCGGTTCGACGTATATCTCGCAGAACGATCCCATCCGGATCCGACTCGATAAGCCGTATCACTGCTACGACAGCAAGGAAGCTCTCGTATGAACAGCAGCGCTAGGCCCCGACCCGAATCGCCGACCGACCCGATGACCTCCCGCGACCCAGCCGAGTACCTGGCCGAGGCGGTGCGGATCGCCGTCGAGAACGTCCGCAACGAGGGCGGGCCCTTCGGCGCCCTGGTCGTCACGGCAGACGGGCGGGTCTTCGAGGGCGTCAACCGGGTCACCGCGGATCTCGATCCCTCGGCGCACGCCGAGGTCACCGCGATCCGCAACGCCTGCCGCGGACTGGGCACCTTCGATCTGTCGGGAGCGACGCTCTACACGAGCTGCGAGCCCTGCCCGATGTGCCTGGCGACGTCGCTGTGGGCGCGGATCGATCGGGTCTACTTCGCCGCCGACCGCAACGACGCCGCCGACGCCGGCTTCGACGATGCGGCGTTCTACCGTTACTTCGAGGGCAGCGACGCCGATCGGGCCGTCATGCCCGTGAGCGACATCGCCCTGCCGCCCGAGCAGCGCGTCGCGCCGTTCGCGGAGTGGGCCAGCACCCCCACCCGCATCGATTACTGACCCCCTACACCCTTCTCCGGAGCCGATGATGTCTTCACCTGTCCCTCCTTCCGCACGCCCATCCGAGGCCGACACATCCACGACCGAGGTGGTCGGCAACGACGCCGCCGGGCACTTCGCCCGCGGCGACGAGAACCTGCCGCCCCTGGCGACGGGCGCGACGACCACGGTCGACGCCACACCCAAGAACGGCTTCGACCGGTTCTTCGAGATCACCCGACGAGGGTCGACCATCGCCCGCGAGATCCGCGGCGGGGTGGTCACGTTCGTGACGATGGCGTACATCGTCATCCTGAATCCGCTGATCCTCGGCGGCGTCACCGACGTGGCCGACGGGGCGCTGGATGCCGCCCAGATCGGTGCCGCGACGGGCCTCACGGCCGGCGTGATGACGATCCTGTTCGGAGTGGTGGCCCGGCTGCCGTTCGCGCTCGCGGCGGGGCTCGGCATCAACTCCTTCCTCGCCGTCTCCGTCGTCGGGCAGGTCACATGGCCGGAGGCGATGGGGCTCGTCGTGATCAACGGTCTGCTGATCGTGCTCTTCGGTGCCACCGGCATCCGCACCGCTATCTTCAAGGCGGTGCCGCAGGCTCTCAAGGCCGCGATCACCGTGGGCATCGGCCTGTTCATCGCCTTCATCGGCTTCGTCGACTCGGGCTTCGTCACCCGCACCGCCGGCGGCCCGCCCGTGCAGCTCGGCGACAACGGGTCGATCACCTCGGTGCCCACGCTGATCTTCCTGCTCGGTCTGGTGCTGATCGGCATCCTCGTGGCGCGCAAGGTGCCCGGCGGCATCCTGATCGGCATCGTGGTCAGCACGGTCGTGGCGCTGATCGCGCAGTCGGTGCTGAAGCTCGGGCCGTCGTTCGAGGATCCGAACGGCTGGCACATGACGATCCCCGAACTGCCCGCAGCGTGGATCACGGTCCCCGACTTCGGTCTGATCGGCCAGTTCGACCTGTTCGGCGCCTTCGAGCGCGTGGGCATCCTCTCAGCCACCATGCTCGTGTTCACGCTCGTCTTCTCGAACTTCTTCGACGCGATGGGAACGATGACCGGTCTCGCCAAGAACGCCGGCCTCGCCTACAAGGACGGCACCTTCCCGCGGCTGCGCTCGGCGTTCGTGGTCGAGGGCTTCGGCGCCGTGGCAGGCGGCGTGACCTCCACGTCGTCGAACACGGTGTACGTCGACAGCGCCTCCGGCATCGGCGAGGGCGCCCGAACGGGTCTTGCCTCGCTCGTCGTCGGCGTGCTGTTCCTGCTGTCGATGTTCGTCACCCCGCTCACCCTCGTCGTGCCGATCGAGGTCGGCTCCGCGGCGCTGGTGGTCGTCGGCGCGATGATGATGTCGCAGATCCGTGAGATCAAGTTCACGAAGTTCGCCGTGGCCCTGCCCGCGTTCCTCACCATCGTCACCATGCCGCTGACCTACTCGATCGCGAACGGCATCGGGGTGGGCTTCATCTCGTGGGCGCTCGTGAACGCGTTCTCCGGTCGGGCGCGCAAGGTGCACTGGCTGATGTGGATCGTCGCCGCCGGTTTCGCGCTGTATTTCGTGCGCGGGCCGATCGAGGCGATGCTCGCCGGCTGAGCACCGCACGCAGAAAGCCCCGGTTCCCGCGCTGCGGAACCGGGGCTTTTCGCGTTCTGCGTGAGAATTCGTATGCCGTGGAATGCGGAAATAACGCGACGTATTCTCGCGGGTGACAGAATGCGCACATTCATGCAATTGCGACATCACCGGAATGCATTCGATGCATTCCGGTGATGCCGAAGAATGTCATGCGGATGCCAGTGGCGCGGCCTCCTCGATGAGCTGCAGGATGCGCGCGGCGACGCTCACCGCGATGACCGCCGGCTGCTTGCCCGACACCTCCGGGACGCCGATCGGCGTCGTCACGCGGGCGAGCTCCGCGTCGGTGTGGCCGAGTTCCTGCAGCTTCCTGCGGAACCGCGCCCATTTCGAGGCCGAGCCGATCAGACCGATCGACCCGAGCGCGGGTGTGCGCAGCGACTGATCGACGACCGCGAGGTCCTCGACGTGGTCGTGGGTCATCACCAGCACGTGGGCGCCGGCGGGAATGCTCAGCAGGGCCGCCTCCGGCACCGGCGCGTGATGCGGATGGATGCGCGCCACAGCGTCTGTCGTGACCGGCGCGAGGCGCGCGGGATCGAGCATCTCGGCGCGGGAGTCGACGAGATGCAGCGACACCTCGTGGCGCGACAGGATGCGCGCCAGTTCGAGGCCGACGTGGCCCATCCCGAACACGGCCACCGACGGCACCACCCGCACGGGCTCGAGCATGATCGTGACCTCTCCTCCGCAGCACTGCACCCCGTACTCGGTCGTCGCCTTGTCGCTGAGGGTCAGGGTCAGCAGCTGGGGCTCGGCGGTGCCCGAGGCCAGCATCTCGCGGGCGCGATCGGTGGCGGTCGCCTCGAGGTTGCCGCCACCGATCGTGCCGAACTGACCGCCTGGCGAGATGACCATCTTCGCGCCGCCGTTGCGGGGCGCGTGACCGCGCACCATCGCCAGCGTCACGATCACCGCGGGGGTGCGGCTCTCGCGCAGCGCGCGCAGGGCATCCAGCCAGTCGACCATGTCAGACCGTGCTGAGGGCGGGTGCGGGCTCCGCCGCGTCCTGCGCCGCGCGCGCTGTCTCGACCGCCCAGTACACCGACTCCGGTGTCGCCGGCGAGGCCAGATCGACCGAGTGGCCGGCCGGGCCGAAGGCGGCGACGGCCTGGCGCAGCGCCTCGCGGGCACTGAACGCGAGCATGAACGGCGGCTCGCCGACGGCCTTCGAGCCGTACACCGCGCCGTCCTCGCGAGCGTTCTGGAACAGGCGCACGGTGAACTCCTCGGGCATCTCCGAGAAGCTGGGCAGCTTGTAGGTCGACGCCGACTGGGTCTGCAGGCGGCCGCGGTGCGGTCCGTCGGTGTCATCCCACCGCAGGTCCTCGAGCGTGAGCCAGCCCATGCCCTGCACGTAGGCGCCCTCGATCTGGCCGATGTCGAGCATCGGCGAGAGCGAGTCGCCCACGTCGTGCACGATGTCGACGCGGAGGATGCGATACGCCCCGGTGAAGCGGTCGATCTCGACCTCGGTGGCCGCCGCGCCGTAGGCGAAGTACTTGAACGGCGAGCCCTGCATGGTCTCGGGGTTCCAGTGCAGACCCGAGGTGCGGTAGTACCCGGCGGCGAACAGCTGCACGCGCTGGAAATACGCCGCCTTCGCGACCTCGGCGAAGGTCAGACGCCCCGGTGTGCCGAGTGCCGTGACGTAGCCGCCGCCGAAGCGCACGTCGCGCTCGTCGACGCCCAGCAGGCGGCCGGCGACAGCGGCCATCCGGTCGCGGATCTGATCGCACGCGTTCTTCACCGCGCCGCCGTTGAGGTCGGCTCCCGACGACGCGGCCGTGGCCGACGTGTTGGGCACCTTGTCGGTGCGGGTGGGGGCGAGGCGCACCTGGTGCAGCTCGAGCCCCAGCGCGGTGGCCGCGATCTGCAGCATCTTCGTGTGCAGGCCCTGGCCCATCTCGGTGCCGCCGTGGTTGACCAGCACCGAGCCGTCCTTGTAGACGTGCACGAGGGCTCCGGCCTGGTTGAAGGCGGCGAAGTTGAACGAGATGCCGAACTTGATCGGCGTCATCGAGATCGCGCGCTTCACGTCGGGGCTCGCGGCGTTGAACGCGTCGATCTCGGCTCGGCGCTGCGCGATCGACGCCTCGTCGGCGAGCTGATCCCAGATGGTCGGCATCCGCTCGGCATCCTTCACCAGCTGACCGTACGGGGTGTGCTGACCGGGCTGGTAGAAGTTGCGGCGACGCAGCTCGAGGGGATCGATGCCGAGCGTCGGGGCGATCCGGCCGAGGATGTCCTCGATGAGGAACACGCCCTGCGGACCGCCGAAGCCGCGGTACGCGGTGTTCGACTGCTTGTTGGTCTTCGCGATCCGTCCGTACGCGTGCACGTTCGGGATCCAGTAGGCGTTGTCGATGTGGCAGAGCGCGCGGCCGAGCACGGGCTCGGACAGGTCGATCGACCAGCCGCCGTCGGCCGTGAGCACGGCGTCGAGCGCCTGCAGCATCCCGCTCTCGTCCAGGCCGACCTTCCAGCTGATGTGGAAGGGATGCCGCTTGCCGGTCATCGTGAGATCCTGCGTGCGGTTCAGGCGCACCCGCACCGGGCGGCCGGTGAGCTTGGCGCCGAGAGCCGCGATGGCGGCGAAGCCGTGCGGCTGCATCTCCTTGCCGCCGAACCCGCCGCCCATGCGCAGGCACTGCACGGTGACCTCGTTGGCGGGGATGCCCAGCACGTGCGAGACCAGGTCCTGCGTCTCGGTCGGGTGCTGGGTGGAGCACTGGATGAAGTACTGCCCCTCCGAGTCGCGCACCGCGAACGACGCGTGCGTCTCGAGGTAGAAGTGCTCTTGACCTGCGAACTCGGTGACGCCCTCGAAGACGTGCGCCGAGGACGCGAGGCCGGCGGCCGCGTCGCCGCGGGCGACCGTGCGCGGCGTTCCCATGAACGATCCCGCCTCGATGGCGTCGTGCACGGTGATCAGCGACGGGAGCTCGTCGTACTCGACCTTCACCCGCTCGGCCCCGAGACGCGCGGCCTCGGTCGTCTCGGCGAGCACCCACACGAGTGCATGTCCGTAGAACATGGCCTCGCTCGGGAACAGCGGCTCGTCGTTGCGGATCCCGGCGTCATTCAGGCCGGGCACGTCGTCGGCGGTGAGCACGCGCACGACGCCAGGCACCTCGTAGGCGCCAGAGACGTCGATGCTGACGCGGGCGTGGGCGCTGGTGGACTGCACCGGCCAGGCGGTCAGCACGCCGGCGGTCTGCGCGGCGATGTCGTCGGTGTACATCGCCGCGCCGGTCACGTGCAGCGCTGCACTCTCGTGCACGGCGCGGTGTCCGACGACGGCGTTCTCGGGTCGGTCGGCGAGAGAGCTCACTTCGACACCTCCTTCGACTGGATGACGGTCTGGCTGTAGAACTTCAGCAGGGCGGAGCCCAGCATGTGCGCGCGGTAGTCGCCGCTGGCGCGGTGGTCTGACATCGGGGTGCCCTCGGACTGCAGCACGGCGGATGCCGCCTTCACCGTGGCGATGCTCCACGGCTTGCCGATGAGCGCCTCCTCGGTGGCGAGGGCGCGCAGCGGAGTGGCCGCGACACCGCCCAGGCCGATGCGGGCGGAGGCGACGGTGCCCCCGGTGATGTCGAAGGCGAAGCCGAGCGCGACGGAGGAGATGTCGTCGAAGCGGCGCTTCGAGATCTTGTGGAACGCGGTGTACTCGGCCAGGGGCAGCGGGATGCGCACGGCGGTGATCAGCTCGTCCTTCGCACGCACGGTCTGCCGGTAGCCGGTGAAGTACTCGGCCAGCGGCACCTCCCGCTCGCCGTCGACGGATGCCAGCACCAGCCTCGCGTCCAGCGCCAGCAGCGCGGGCGGGGTGTCGCCGATCGGCGAGCCGGTGCCGAGGTTGCCGCCGATGGTCCCGCGGTTGCGGATGAGGCGGGAGGCGAACTGCGGGAACAGCTTGGCGAGCAGCGGCACGCGGCCGGCGAGGCGGCGCTCGACGTCGGAGATCGGCAGCGCCGCGCCGATCTCGATCATCTCGTCGGTGACGGTGAGTGCACGCAGCTCTTCGAGCTGGTCGATCGCGACGACGAAGGGCGCGCGACGGCCGCGGAGGTTCACCTCCACGCCCCAGTCCGTCGAGCCGGCGACGATCAGCGCATCCGGCTCATCGCGAAGCAGGCGCAGGGCGTCGGCGAGAGCGGCGGGGCGGACGAAGCGCGATCCCGCGACCTGGGCATCCGTCGCGACCGCCGTCGGCGCGGGCTGCGACAGGCGCTGCTGCAGCGGGTCGTCCTGCTCGGGCGAGCCGAGCGAGTAGGCGGCGTCGCGGATGGGGCGGTAGCCGGTGCAGCGGCACAGGTTGCCGCTGAGCGCGTGCAGGTCGAATCCGTTCGGTCCGGCCTCCATGCCGTCGTCGTCGGGTCCCTCGCCGTGCTGCTGCTCGCCGTCGTGCGCGGGACAGCCGGTGCCGCGCTCGGGCCGGTAGTACTCGGCAGCCATGCTGCACGCGAAACCAGGGGTGCAGTACCCGCACTGCGAGCCGCCGGCCTCGGCCAGCTTCTGCTGCACCGGATGCAGGTCCTCGACCCCACCGAGCCCCTCGGCCGTCACGATCTCCTGGCCGTCGAGCGCGTAGACGGGCACGAGGCACGCGTTGACGGGCGTCCAGCGGGTGGTGCCGTCGTCGTCGGGGGTGGCGATCATCATGGCGCACGCGCCGCACTCGCCCTCGGCGCAGCCCTCCTTGCTGCCGGGCAGTCCGCCGTCGCGCAGCCAGTCCAGAGCGGTCGTGTGGGTGGCCACACCGTCGAGTGGGCGGCTCCGCCCGTTCACGGTGACCGTGGTGTCAGTCATTGTCTCTCCTCGGGTACGACGCGGCGGCGTCTGGTGCACGCTTCTCGCGTGCCGGCGGGGATTCCGAGGGTGAGCGCCGCGGCGATCGCGGGGCGATCACGTCGACGTCGCGCGCGGACGCGCTGATCTCAGGCGAACCGACGGCGAGGCCTCGGAATCGTCGGGAAGGGCGATTCCGGGGGCGGCTGCTCAGGCGCCGTGGGCGTACCAGTTTCCCCAGGCGGTGGAGCTCTCGACGGGGGCGGTGGCGTGAACGTGAACGTGCTGCAGCATCGCGGCCCCTCTCTGCGCTGAGCTGAGGAGAATCCTCATGGTGTCGGTCAGTGTAATCGGCCCGCTCGGGTTCGGTCAAGGCGAGCGGGTTGCCCTTCGCCCGTTCGACATCTAAACTTGAGTCAAGACAACTCAAGTTTGAAGGAGTCTCCCTCCAGGAGGAACGAATGACCAACCCGGCACAGTCTGAAGAGCAGCAGAGCGCGCTCGAGCAGTTCGGCATCAATCTCACCGATCGCGCCCGCCAGGGCAAGCTCGATCCGGTGATCGGACGCGACAGCGAGATCCGCCGCGTGAGCCAGGTGCTCACCCGGCGCACGAAGAACAACCCCGTGCTCATCGGCGAGCCCGGCGTCGGCAAGACCGCCGTCGTCGAAGGGCTCGCCCAGCGCATCGTCGCAGGAGACGTCGCGGAGTCCCTCAAGGACAAAGAGCTCGTCTCGCTCGACATCTCGGCGCTCGTGGCCGGTGCGATGTACCGCGGTCAGTTCGAGGAGCGCCTGAAGAGCGTGCTCAAGGAGATCACCGAGTCCGACGGCAAGGTCATCACGTTCATCGACGAGCTGCACGTGCTCATGGGCGCAGGCGGCGGCGAGGGGTCGGTCGCGGCATCCAACATGCTCAAGCCCATGCTCGCCCGCGGCGAGCTGCGCATGATCGGCGCCACCACGCTCAACGAGTACCGCGAGTTCATCGAGAAGGACGCCGCGCTCGAGAGGCGCTTCCAGCAGGTGTACGTCGGCGAGCCGAGCGTGGAGGACACGGTCGCGATCCTGCGCGGCCTCAAGGGGCGGTACGAGGCGCACCACGGGGTGACCATCTCCGACACCGCGCTCGTGGCAGCCGCCGCCCTGTCGAACCGCTACCTGCCCAGCCGGCAGCTGCCCGACAAGGCGATCGACCTGATCGACGAGGCCATGTCGCGGCTGAAGATGGAGATCGACTCGTCGCCCGTCGAGATCGACGAGCTCAAGCGCCAGGTCGACCGGATGAAGCTCGAAGAGCTCGCGCTGAAGAAGGAGAAGGATGCCGCCTCGAAGGAGCGCCTCGCGGCGCTGCGCGAGCAGATGGCGGGACTCGAGAGCGAGCTGCGCGTGCTCGAAGAGCGCTGGGCTCGCGAGCGCCAGGGGCTGAACCGGGTCGGCGAGCTGAAGAAGCAGCTCGACGAGGCCACCACGCAGCGCGACCTCGCGATGCGCGAGGGCGACTACACGAAGGCGTCGCGGCTCGAGTACGAGACCATCCGGCGCCTGAACGCCGAGATCGCCGAGGCCGAGCAGGCCGAGGCCGCGGTCTCGGACGAGGGCCGCATGGTCAACGAGCAGGTCACCGAAGAGGACATCGCCGCCGTGATCGCCGCGTGGACCGGCATCCCGGTCGGTCGACTGCTGCAGGGCGAGAGCGAGAAGCTGCTGCATCTCGAGAGCGAGCTCGGTCGTCGCCTGATCGGTCAGAAGGAGGCGGTGAAGGCCGTGTCGGATGCGGTGCGGCGCTCACGTGCCGGCATCAGCGACCCCGGCCGCCCGACCGGATCGTTCCTCTTCCTCGGCCCGACCGGCGTCGGCAAGACGGAGCTGGCCAAGGCCCTCGCCGCATTCCTCTTCGATGACGAGCACGCGATGGTGCGCATCGACATGAGCGAATACGGCGAGAAGCACTCCGTGTCGCGTCTCGTCGGAGCCCCTCCGGGATACGTCGGGTACGAGCAGGGCGGTCAGCTGACCGAGGCCGTGCGGCGCCGCCCGTACTCGGTGGTGCTGCTCGACGAGGTCGAGAAGGCGCATCCCGAGGTGTTCGACGTGCTGCTGCAGGTGCTCGACGACGGTCGCCTGACCGACGGGCAGGGCCGCACGGTCGACTTCTCGAACGTGATCCTGATCCTCACCTCCAACATCGGCTCGCCCATCCTCATCGACCCGGTCATGTCGCCCCACGAGAAGCGCGAGGCGGTGATGACGCTGGTGCGGCAGTCGTTCCGGCCCGAGTTCCTGAACCGCCTCGACGACATCGTGATGTTCTCGTCGCTCTCGCACGACGACCTCGCCCAGATCGTCGAGCTGGCGGTCGACGGCCTGCAGCGTCGGCTCGCCGATCGTCGGCTGACCCTGGCGGTGACACCGGATGCCAGGGCCTGGCTGGCCGAGCGCGGATACGACCCCGTGTTCGGTGCCCGGCCGCTGCGCCGGCTCATCCAGACCGAGGTGCAGAACCGCCTCGCGACGGCGCTGCTGTCGGGCGGCGCGCGCGACGGCGACACGGTGCGCGTCGATGTCGCGGCCGACGGCAGCGGGCTGGCGCTCACGGCTGACAGCGTGTGACGTGCTGCGGGAGCCCCGCGAGTGAGACTCGCGGGGCTTCCTGCCGTTCTGCTCAGTTCCAAGATGCGGAATGGTTAGTTCGGCTTTTGGAAAAAGCCATTGACCTCGGCACGGACGCGTGGTTGACTCTGGACTACTTCAGCAGCCACGCCGGGGACGGCGTCGACATCCGGGGCGGCCTCGTCATCGAGGACGACCGCGTGATGGCAGACATCCTGCTCGGCGACACACCGACCGGACCGACCGGCCCCGGCCCACGAGACGATCGACACCACGGCGAAGCCGCTCGCGCTCTGCTCGCGCCGGCGCTGACCCGACATTCACCTGATAACCGATCACCCGACACGACGAAGAGGTCGACATGACGAAACAGAAGACGCAGAGCACTGCCCGCCCCGAAGACGAACGCCTGTCCATCGGCGCGACCTTCGGGTACGGACTCCAGCACGTGCTGACGATGTACGGCGGCATCATCGCCCCGCCGCTGATCATCGGTCAGCTCGCCGGCCTGAGCCCCGCGGAGATCGGCGTGCTCATCGCGTCGTGCCTCTTCATGGGCGGCCTCGCGACCATCCTGCAGACCGTGGGTGTGCCGTTCTTCGGCTCGCAGCTGCCGCTCGTGCAGGGCGTGTCGTTCGCCGGCGTCGCCACCATGGGAGCGATCGTGACGAACGGCGGGGGACTGCCGGCCGTGTTCGGATCGGTGATAGCGGCATCCGTCATCGGTCTGCTGATCGCACCGATCTTCGCCATGGTGATCCGGTTCTTCCCGCCCGTCGTCACCGGTGTCGTCATCACGACGATCGGTCTGACCCTGCTGCCCGTCGCGGCACGCTGGGCGATGGGCGGCAATGCTGCCGCAGACGACTTCGGCTCTCCGCAGAATCTGCTGCTCGCCTTCGTCACCCTGCTGTTCGTGCTGATCCTCAGCAAGGTGCCGATCGGAGCGGTCTCGCGCCTGTCGATCCTGCTCGCCATCGTCGCGGGCACGATCTTCGCCGCGTTCCTCGGCCGCGTCGACTTCTCCCAGGTCGGCGAGGGCGCCATCTTCGCCTTCCCGACGCCGTTCGCGTTCGGCTGGCCGACGTTCGAGATCGCCGCGATCATCTCGATGTTCATCGTGATCCTGGTCACGCTCACCGAGACCACCGCCGACATCCTCGCGGTGGGTGAGATCGTGGGCACCAAGGTCGACAAGAAGCGCATCGCCGACGGTCTGCGCGCCGACATGCTCTCCAGCGCCGTCTCGCCCGTGTTCGGCACCTTCACCCAGTCGGCGTTCGCGCAGAACGTGGGTCTTGTCGCCATCACGGGTGTGAAGAGCCGCTTCGTGGTCACCGCCGGTGGTGTGGTGCTCGTCATCCTGGGCCTGCTGCCCGTGCTCGGCCGCGTCGTCGGCGAGATCCCCTCGCCGGTCCTGGGCGGTGCGGGCATCGTGCTGTTCGGCTCGGTCGCGGCATCCGGCGTCCGCACCCTGGCCAAGGTCGACTACCGCGGCAACATGAACCTCATCATCGTGGCGGCGTCGATCGGCATCGGCATGCTCCCGATCGCAGCTCCCACGATCTACGACCAGATGCCCGACTGGTTCAACACGATCTTCCACTCCGGCATCAGCTCGGCCGCCGTCGCGGCCATCTTCCTCAACCTGCTGTTCAACCACGTCGGCGCCCGCCGCTCGAAGAACGCGAACAGCTTCGTCGCGGCGCCCACGCGCAGCATCCCGGTGCAGTTCCTCGACGCGCTCGAGGACGGCGACTCGGTCGTCGACGGCAAGATCGTCGACCGTGAGGGTCAGGAAGTGCCGGTGCGCGTCAGCGAGCACTGACCTCACACGCTCTGACCCCCGCTGCAGTCGTGTGGCGGGGGTCAGTCGCTGTGCGAGGTCTGCCACGATGCCGGGCCGGTGGAACCGGCGGGGTACTCGTCGAGCGGCGTCTCGCCGCGAGCCCAGGCATCCCGAACCGGCTGGATGATCCGCCAGCACTGCTCGGCCTCATCCGCGCGCACCGACAGCGCGACATCGCCGTCGAGCAGCTCGTCGAGCACCTCCTCGTACGACCGCTGCTGCCCGACGCCGAGCTGCGCGACGAGCTCCTCGTCGCGCAGCGCGAACGGGTCATCGCCTCCCGTCACGTGCAGCCGCAGGTGCATCTCGTCGGGGCCGAGCGAGAAGGTGAGGCGGCCGCCGTCGGCGGGGGTGCCGTTCAGCCCCGGCGGCACGTGCCGCACGGGCTTGAAGGTCACCACGATCTCGGAGCGCTTGCGATCGAGCCCCTTGCCGGAGCGCAGGGTGAACGGCACGCCGGCCCAGCGGTCGCTGGACACCTCGAAGACGACCTCGGCCAGCGTCTCGGTCTGCCGTGAGACGTCGACGCCGTCCTCGTCGCGGTACGAGGGAAGCTCACGGGTGCCGCCGTCGGCGAGATGCTGCGTGCCCGCGGTGTACTGCGCCCGGCGCGAGAAGCGGGCGGGGTCGTCGCCCATCACGTGCGTGGCACGCAGCACCTCCGCTTTCGCGTCGCGCAGATCGCGTTCGCCCAGCGTCGCCGGGGGATCCATCGCGAGCAGGGCGAGCACCTGCAGCAGGTGGCTCTGGATCATGTCGATCATGGCTCCGGCCCTGTCGTAGTAGCGGGCTCGACCTTCGAGGGCGACGGACTCGTCGAAGCGGATCAGCACCTCCTGGATGTGCTCAGCCGACCACACCGGCTCCCAGATGCGGTTGGCCAGGCGCACGCCGAGCAGGTTGAGCAGGGTCGACCGACCGAGGAAGTGGTCGACGCGGAAGATCTGGTTCTCGGGCACCAGCGCCAGCAGCTTGTCGTTGAGCGCGCGGGCGCTCGCCTCGTCCTGCCCGAACGGCTTCTCCATCGCCAGCACGGTGCCCTCGGGCAGCGTCAGCCCGGTCATCGCATCGATCGCGGCGGCGGTGACTGCCGGCGGCAGCGCGAAGTAGAGCACGGTGTTCGGGTCGAGCGTGTCGACGAGGGATGCCACGGCCGAGGGATCCGTCACATCGGCCTGCACGTAGTCGGCGACGCCGACCCGGTCCAGCGCCCCCGGGGAGTCGGAGAACGCCTTCTCGACCGTGGCGTGCCACGTCTCGGCATCCCAGTCCTCGGTCCCCGACCCCCTCAGGGTGACGCGGTGCTTGCGCTCCTTGCCGAGCAGCGTCGCGAGCGAGGGCAGCAGTAGGCGAGAGGTGAGATCGCCGGTCGCACCGAGGATGAAAAGCGTTGTGGTCGTCGACATGGCACCGAGGGTAGTCGCCGCCGGATCGAGCGCAAGGGGGGTGGAGCGGGTTCGACGGCGGTGACAGACTGCGCTCGTGGTGACGCGAATCGAGGACTACGCCCTGCTCAGCAACTGCCGTACGGCGGCGCTCGTGTCGATGGAGGGGAGCATCGACTGGCTGTGTCTGCCGCGACTGGACTCGCCCAGCACCTTCGCCGCGCTGCTGGGCGACGAATTGCACGGACGGTGGATGGTGCGTCCCGACGATCCGGATGCCGTGGCGACCCGTCACTACGACCGTGACACGTTCGTGCTCATCACCCGATGGCAGAGCGGCGATGCCGTCGCCGAGGTGCACGACTTCATGCCCATCGACCCGGACCCGGGTGTGCAGATCCGGCGGACGGATGTCGTGCGCCGCGTCGTCGGGCTGAGCGGCGAGATGACGTTCACGCAGAGCCTGCGCATCCGGTTCGATTACTCCCGAGCGATGCCGTGGGTGCGGCAGACGGGCACCGACGACGAGCCTCAGCTGGTCGCCATGGCCGGGCCCGATGCGGTGGTCGTGCGCGGGGCACGTCTCACGGCGATCGACCACGAGCACCGCGGCGAGGTGCGCGTCGCCGCCGGCGAGGCGCGCGATCTGCAGCTGGCGTGGTTCCCGTCGCACCGCCCCGCACCCGACCCGCTCGATGTCGATGACGTTCTCGAGGCGACGAAGACGTGGTGGCAGAGCTGGGCCGACAGGATCGAGCACTCCGGACCGCACCACGAGAAGGTCGTGCGGTCGCTGCTCATTCTGCGTGCTCTGACGAATCACGAGACCGGGGGGATCGCCGCGGCGGCCACCATGGCGCTGCCCGAGGAGATCGGCGGCGAGCGCAACTGGGACTACCGCTACGTATGGCTGCGTGACGCCGCGCTCACACTCGAGGCACTGCTCGACCACGGCTTCCTCGGCCTCGCCGACAGCTGGCGCGAGTGGCTGCTGCGCGCAGTGGCGGGTGATCCAGCCGATCTGCA
The DNA here is from genome assembly GCF_001878835.1 of Microbacterium sp. AR7-10. NCBI lineage: Bacteria > Bacillati > Actinomycetota > Actinomycetes > Micrococcales > Microbacteriaceae > Microbacterium > Microbacterium sp. AR7-10. The sequence continues at coordinate 58,039 of NZ_MJIR01000039.1, forward strand.
GATCATGTACGGCCTGGCAGGCGAGCGCGATCTGACCGAGCGCGAGTTGACCGCGCTGCCCGGCTACGCCGGATCGTCGCCGGTGCGGGTGGGGAACGGGGCGTGGGGGCAGTATCAGGCGGATGTCGTCGGCGAGGTGCTCGTGACCCTCTCGGCCGCCCGCAAGGCCGGTCTTGCCGAGAGCGCGTTCTCGTGGCCGCTCGAGCGCAGCCTGCTGCGGTTCGCCGCGGATCAGATCGATCAGCCGGATCACGGTCTCTGGGAGATCCGTGGGCCGGCGCGCATGTTCACCCATTCGCGGGTGATGATGTGGGCGGCGTTCGACCGCGGTGTGCACGCGGTGGAGGACTACGGTCTGCCCGGCGCGGTCAAGACCTGGCGCACGCTGCGCGACCGGCTGCGAGAAGAGATCGATTCCCGGGGAGTGCGAAACGGACATTTCACCCAGCATTACGGCACGGACGAGGTGGACGCGTCGCTGCTGCTGCTTCCGGAGGTCGGCTACTGTCGACCCGATGACGAGCGGATGCTGGCGACGGTCGACCGCATCGAGAAGACGCTCATGCACGACGGCCTGCTGTACCGGTACCGCACGTCGAGTGGCGTGGACGGGCTGGCGGGGGAGGAGAGCCCGTTCCTCGCGTGCTCGTTCTGGCTCGTCGAGCAGTACGCGAGCACGGGACGACGCGACGAGGCCGCCCAGCTGATGGACCGGCTCTGCTCGCTGACCAACGACGTCGGGATGCTCGCGGAGGAGTACGACCCGATCGCCGGTCGACAGCTGGGCAACACGCCGCAGGCGTTCTCGCACCTCGCTCTGGTGCGCGCCGCCGACGCGCTGACCGACAGCGAGAGCATGCCCCGCTGACGCGGAGAGCGCCGTCCCCGGATCGGGGACGGCGCTCTTCGGGAAAGTGCTCGGGTCAGGCGTTGGCGAGCAGCGTCTCGTCGATCGGCCGACGCACGCGCGGCGCCGACTCGCGCTCCTGCAGTGCCTCGGGCAGCTCCCCGGCATCGCCGAGCTCGCCCAGGGCGATGACGGTGATCGGGGTGAAGCGCTCGCCGAGGTCGGTCAGCTCGCTGATGGCGGCGGGGTCGAACCCGCTCATCTGGTGCACGACGAGGCCGTCGTGGTGGGCCTGCACCGACAGGTGCGCGACGGACTGACCGAGGTCGTAGACGGCGTGCGAGATGGGAGCGCCTTCTTCGTTCGTGGTCTCCGCGACGGCGACGATGAGTGCCGCGGCGTTGCCGGCCCACGCCTGGTTGAAGCCCATCAGCGCGGACTGGATGCCCCGGTGCAGCTCGGTGCCGCGGCGGGCGACGATGAAGCGCCACGGCTGCGAGTTGTTGGCACTCGGGCTCCAGCGGGCGGCCTCGAGGGCGGAGGAGAGCTTGGCCTCGTCGATCGGCGTCTCGGAGTCGTAGGCGCGCGGGCTCCACCGGTCGGCGAGCACATCGAGGACGGGATGCTCGGTGGGTGCGGTGCGATCGATCACGGGGGTGCTCATCAGATGAGGCCTTTCGTTATGCGGCTGGTTCGGGCGGACCTCATCGTCCATCCGACACAACCCTTTCATGCACTCGCATATTCCTCGGCATCCGGGGCCGTTTCGCGAGTGGGTCCGCGGGTCAGCCGCGCAGGGCCTCGGCGAGCCGCACCCGGGCGCCCATCCGAAGCAGCGAGTTCTCGTAGATCTTCGCCGCGACGACGATCGCTGCGGCGCACGTCGCGAGCAGGATCACCAGCGACAGAGCGCCCTCCCACCACTGCGCCTCGCCGACGAACATCCGCACCGGCATCGCCACCGGGGCCGAGAACGGCACGTACGACATGATCGTCAGCACCAGCGGGTTGTCGTTGAAGAAGATCACCAGGAAGTACGGCGCCATCACCAGCATCATCAGCGGCATGGTCGTCGAGCCGATGTCCTCCTGCCGTGACACCATCGCCGCCGCGGCCGCGTACAGCGAAGCCAGCAGCACGAACCCGAACAGGAAGAACACCGCGAACCACAGGATGGGGGCGCCGACGCCGCTGAGCACGTCCTCCTGGCCGGTCACGATCAGCCCGACGATCGCGATCACGGCCAGCGCGATGATCTGGCCCATCGCGAGCACGGTGTTGCCGAGCACCTTGCCGGCGAGCAGCGTGCGCGTCGGGATCGCCGAGATCAGCAGCTCGACCACCCGGGTCTGCTTCTCCTCGACCACGCTCTGCGCGATCGTGCCGCCGAAGGTCGACGCGGCGATCAGGAACACGAGGCCGAACCCGAGCGCCACCAGGTAGCGCAGCAGCGGGTCGGTGTCGGCCGGCTGCAGCACCTCGACGGTGGGCGACTGCGACAGCATCATCATGAGCCCGGTCGGCGCGCCCTCCTTCGTGAGCACCACGTACCCGAAGCCGGTCGGATCGCCCGGCACGAGGGCGGCCTCCACCTCGCCGCTCGTGACGAGGTCTTCGGCGGCCGCACGATCGGCCACCTCGCGCGGCTCCAGCCCGGGCATCCCGTCGAGCACCGGCGCGGTCTCGGACGTGACGGCGACGGCATCCGCGGTCGGGCTCTTGCTCATGAACCCGCCGAGGATCACCCCGGCGAGGGCGATCAGCAGCAGGATGCCCGTGGCGATGACGAACGCGCGACTGCGCAGCTTCGCGGTGATCTCGCGCTCGGCGACGAGCCAGACAGCACTGTTCATGCGATGACCTCCTTGAAGATCTGGGCGAGGGAGGGATGCTGCGGGGCGAAGCTCGACACGGCCGCGCGGTCCATGGCCTCGCGCAGCACGCGCTGTGCGGTGTCGGGGGTGTCGACGTCGAACAGCGCGGATCCGCCCTCGAAGTCGATCACGGAGACGCCCGGCTCGCCGCGCAGCCAGCCGGCATCTCCGCCGGAGTGCAGCTGGTAGCGCAGCGTCGAGTGGGCCGAGCGCAGCTCGTCTCGCGAGCCGGCGGCGCGGATCGTGCCTCCGGCGATGATGATGAGGTCGTCGCACAGCCGCTCGACGACATCGAGCTGGTGCGACGAGAACAGGATGGCGGCTCCCGCCGCGGCGCGGCGCTGCAGCACCTCGGCGACCACGTCGACCGCGAGCGGGTCGAGGCCCGAGAACGGCTCGTCGAGGATGAGCACCTGCGGATCGTGCACGAGAGCCGCAGCGATCTGTGCTCGCTGCTGGTTGCCCAGGGAGAGGGCCTCGATCTTCTCGTCGAGGCGTTCGCCGAGCCCGAGCTCCTCGAGCAGCGCGGTGCCGCGCGCGGTGGCGTCGGCCTTGTTGAAGCCGTGCAGGCGAGCGAGGTAGACGACCTGCTCGAGCACCTTCATCTTCGGGTACAGGCCGCGCTCCTCCGGCATGTACCCGAAGCTCTGCCGGTCGTCGGCCGTCGCCGGGTGCTCGTCCAGCGTCACGGTGCCGCCGTCGGCGGCGAGCACGCCGAGGATGATCCGCATGGTGGTCGTCTTGCCCGCGCCGTTGCCGCCGACGAATCCGGTCAGTCGCCCGGGGGCGACGTCGAACCGGATGCCGTCGAGCACCCTGCGCGAGCCGTAGCTCTTGGTGATGCCGTCGAGTCTGAGGAAGCTCATGACCCCACGCTAGGGAAGGCCGGTGGCGCCCGGCATCCCCCCTGCGACGGATTCGGGGGATCCGCCTACCGGCCGAGGTGCAGGGCGGCGCGCACGACGAGTCCGGCGACGAGAGCCCAGAACGCGGCGCTGATCCCCAGCAGGGCGACACCCGACGCCGCGACGAGGAAGGTCACGACAGCGGGCATCCGCTCGCCGGGGTCGTCGATCGCCTGCTGCACCGCCGAGCCGAACGCCCCGAACAGCGCCAGGCCGGCCACGGCGGGGATGACGGCGGCGGGGGCCAGCAGCACGAGCGCGGCGAAGACGGCCGACAGCCCACCGAGCACGATGTACGACACCCCCGTCGAGACCCCCGCGATCCACCGGCGCGCGGGATCCGGCTCCGCCTCGGGGGCTGCGGCGAGGGCGGCGCTGATCGCCGCCAGGTTGATCGCGTGACCCCCGGCCGGCGCCCCGAGCGCGGTGCCGATGCCGGTGACGAGCATCGCCGGTCGCCACGGCACCTCGTACCCGAAGCTGCGCATCACAGCGATGCCCGGCACGTTCTGCGACGCCATCGTCACGATGAACAGCGGCAGGGCGATGCCGACGATCGATCCGAGGGTGAAGGTGGGAGCCGTGAAGACGAGGGCGGGCAGCAGCGCCCCCGGGTCCACATCGGTTCCGGATGCCGCGATGCCGGCCACCACGACGACCGTCGCGGTCACGAAAGCCGCCGGCACCGCCCAGCGCGGAGCCAGCCGCGTGACGACCAGCCACGTGAGCACGACCGGCACGACGCCCCACGGGTTCGTGACCATCCCGCTGATCGGGGCGAGACAGAGCGGCAGCAGGACACCGGCGAGCATGGCCTGTGCGATCGACGGCGGGATCGCCGCGACCAGAGCGCCGAGGCGCGGTACGAGGGCGGTGAGCAGGATGAGCGCGGCGACGACGAGGAAGGCGCCGACCGCAGCCGGCCAGCCGCCGTCGACGACGCTGACCGCGGCGAGCAGAGCCGCGCCGGGGGTCGACCAGGCCGACGTGATCGGCATGCGGTAGCGCCAGGCGAGGACGATGCACGCGGCGCCCATCGTGAGACTGAGCGCCAGCAGACCGCTGGCGGCTTGAGCAGGGGTCGCGCCGACGGCGTCGAGCCCGGTGAGCACGACGGCGAAGGAGCTGGTGAAGCCGACCAGGGCGGTGACGATCCCCGCAGTGATCGGACGGATCCGCCAGGGCCTCTCCACGGACGTCGATGCGGTGCTCATCGGGTGAGTCCGTGGCGGTGGGCCAGCACGATCGCCTGCACGCGGTCGCGGGCGCCGAGCTTCTGCAGCACGCGGGACACGTGGGTCTTCACGGTCGCCTCGCCGATGAACAGCCCTCGGGCGATCTCCGCGTTGCTGCGGGCGTCGGCCATCAGCGCGAGCACCTCCGACTCGCGGTCCGTGAGCGGTTCGGCGAGGACGTGCGCCCGGGCCGGGGCGGTGCGTTCCTGCGCTTCGGCGACCGGCGTTGCGCAGAACCGCGACAGCACGCGGCGGGTCACCTCGGGGGCGAGGATCCCATCGCCCGCAGCGAGCGCTCGGACCGCTGTGATCAGCTCCTCCGGGCCGGCGTTCTTCAGCAGGAAGCCCCCGGCGCCGGCATCCAGCGCCTGGAAGAGGTACTCGTCGCGATCGAACGTCGTGACGATGGCGACCGCGGCGGTGACGGCAGGGTCGGCGACGATGCGCCGGGTCGCCTCGATGCCGTCCATGTCGGGCATCTGCACGTCCATCGTGACGACGTCGGGCTGCAGCCGGGCGGCCAGCTCGACGCCCTCGGCCCCGGTCGCGGCCTCGCCGACGACCTCGATGTCGGGCTCGGTGCAGAGAATCGCGCGGAACCCGGCGCGCAGCATGGCGTGGTCGTCGACGAGCAGCACCCGGATCATCCGACACCCCCTCCCCCTGCTTTCGAATCGCTCACCTTGTCGCTCCCGGGGCCCGGATGCCGCCAAGTGAGCGATTCGAAATCGCGGGCCGCCGCGATCGGCACGGTGACCCGCACGCGGAAGCCCCCCTGCGGGCGCGGCTGCAGCTCGATCTCGCCGCCGGATGCCAGGGCGCGCTCGCGCATGCCCAACTGGCCGAGCCCCGGGCGCAGCACGCCGACCGTGCGGCCGCTGTTCACGATCTCCAGCTCCACGGCACCGTGGTTCCAGCGCAGCCGCACATCCGCCGTCGCGCCCGATCCCGCGTGCCGTCGGGCGTTGGTCAGCGCCTCCTGAGCGATCCGGTACAGGTTCACGCCGACCGTCGTCGGCACAGCAGCAGGGTCGCCGATCTCGGTGAAAGCGGTCGGCAGACCGGCATCCGTCGATGCCTGCGCAAGGCGCTCGAGGTCGGCGAGACCGACGGCAGACGGCTCATCCGACCCGCCGTCGCCGGGCTCGCGGAGGGTCTCGAGCAGCTGCCGGAAGTCGCCGATCGCCTCGCGGGACGCGTCTTCCACACTCGACAGCATCCGCTTCGCCTCGTCGGGGTCGCGGTCGATCATGAGCCGCGCCGCACCGGCCTGCACGCCCATCACCGACACGTGGTGCGCGACGACGTCGTGCAGCTCGCGGGCGATGCGCACCCGATCCAGAGCCACCGCCTGTGCGGCGGTGAGCTCGCGCTCGGCCTCGAGCTCGGCGGTGCGCTGTTCGAGCACGAAGCGCTGCGCGGCGGCGTGCCACGAGCGCTCACCGAAGTAGTACGCGCCGCCGAAGTAGAGCACGTTGATCAGCAGGTTCAGCATCATGAACGCCACGAAGGGCGAGAACAGCCCCGCGGCGACGTCGGCCTTGTCCGCCTCATCGATCGCATCGCGATACATCACGATGATCAGCCACACGAACATGCCGAGGATGATCCCGGCCCGCACGAAGAACGCGCGACGGCGGTCGTTCATCCATGCACCCACGGTGTACAGCGCGATGAACATGGCGATGTTGGTGGCGTACACCTCCGGGACGCGCAGCGTGACGCTGGTGAACATGACCAGGGCGATGACGACAGCCGCCAGAGCCGGATACCGCCGGCGCACGATGAGCGGAGCGGAGAGCCCCACCGCCACCAGCAGCGCCCCCCAGAGGGGCGCCTGCTCATCGCTGTAGAGGCCCGAGATGCTCGACAGCGCCGCGCTGATGACCGCGCCGACCAGCATGATCACGGCGAGCAGCAGGTCCTGGCGCCGCTCGCGGTCGGTCGGGGTGCGGCTGAAGACGGCGGGCTCGGGCATCTCTCCAACTTACGGATGAGGGGATGCCGGGGCATCCCTCCCACGACGGATGGCGCAGGCGGAGGCGGAACCCGTCAGTCGCTCTGATCGGCGGGAAGCAGGTCGGCGACCGACTGCACGATCTCGTCGGGGCGGAACGGGTACCGCTCGATCTCCGCCCGGTCGCTGATGCCGGTCATGACCAGCACCGTGTGCAGACCGGCCTCGATACCGGCGACGATGTCGGTGTCCATGCGGTCGCCGATCATCCCGGTCTTCTCGGAGTGCGCCCCGATCTTGTTCAGCGCTGAGCGGAACATCATCGGGTTCGGCTTGCCCACCACGTACGGCTCGCGACCGGTGGCCTTCGTGATCAGCGCGGCGATCGCGCCGGTGGCGGGCAGCGGGCCCTCGGCACTGGGTCCGGTGGCGTCGGGGTTGGTGACGATGAACCGCGCTCCGGCGCCGATGAGCCGGATCGCCTTGGTGATCGCCTCGAACGAGTAGTTGCGGGTCTCGCCGACGACGACGAAGTCGGGCCGGGTCTCGGTCATGATGAAGCCCGCCTCGTGCAGCGCGGTGAGCAGGCCCGCCTCGCCGATGACGAAGGCCGAGCCGCCAGGCAGCTGCTGGGCGAGGAAGTCGGCGGTCGCGAGCGCGGAGGTCCAGATCCGCTCCTCGGGCACGTGCAGGCCGCTGGCGCGCAGCCGGGCCGAGAGGTCGCGCGCGGTGAAGATGGAGTTGTTGGTGAGCACGAGGTAGGGGACGCCGTCGCGCTCCCACCCGGCGAGCAGCTCGGATGCGCCGGGGATCGCGTCGTTCTCGTGCACGAGAACGCCGTCCATGTCGGTCAGCCAGCATTCGATCTCAGAGCGGTCAGCCATGGCATCAGGCTATCGGCTGTGCCTCCGCAGGAATTCCTGAGGCGGTCAGACGCCCAGCATCCGCTCGATCACGGCGGCGACGCCGTCGTCGGCATTCGAGCCGGCGACCTCGTCGGCGGCATCCCGCACGACGTCGATCGCGTTGCCCATCGCGACGCCGTGCCCGGCCCACTGCAGCATCTCGAGGTCGTTGAGGGCGTCGCCGAAGGCCAGCACCTCGTGCGCCTCGACGTCGAGGCGCCGACACACCTGCGCGAGTCCGGTCGCCTTGGTCACGCCCTGCGCCATCACCTCGACGAACGGCGCGCCCGACAGTGTCGACGCGAAGCCCTGCAGACCGAGAGAGTTCAGCGTCGCGTAGATCTCGTCGATCGGCACCGACGCATGCCGGATCACGAGCTTGAGACTGGGCGAGCCGAGCACCTCGTCGAGTGCGACGCCGCCCATCGTCTCGGGGTCGCGCTTGTGGTCGCTCAGCTGCGCGAGCGCGGCGTAGCCGTGCTGGGCGACGAATCCCTCGCCGGCGTCGCGCACGCTCGCGAAGACCAGATCGGGGATGCTCTTCAGCAGCGCCCGCGCCAGCTCGCCCTGCACATCGGCGGGGATCTCCGCCGCGAACAGGTGCTCTCCGGTCGTCAGGTGCAGGCCGTAGGCGCCGTTGCCGCACAGCGCCCAGGAGTCGAGACCGGCCTGCTCGGCGATCGGCCGCAGCCCGATGGGCTGGCGGGCGGTGACCGGGATCGTCTCGATCCCGGCATCCCGAGCGGCGTCGAGAGCCGCCCTGGTACGCGGCGACAACCCACCCGACTCGTCGAGCAGGGTGCCGTCGAGGTCGGTCGCGATCAGCCGGATGCCCGAGAGCGCACTCACGAGAAGATCATCGGCAGGTCGCCGTCGTCGTCACCACCGCCGAAATCGAGGTCGACGACGACGGGAACGTGGTCGCTCGGCTGCTCGCCCTTGCGCTCGTCGCGGTGGATCGACGCCCCGGTGACGGCGTCGGCGAAGGGCTTAGAGCCCAGCACGAAGTCGATCCGGATGCCCTCGTTGCGGGGGAACTTGAGGCGCTGGTAGTCCCAGTAGGTGTACCCCTCCGGGATCAGCGGACGGACGACGTCGGTCACCCCTGCCGACTCGAGGGCGAAGAACGCCTCACGCTCGGGGGGTGACACGTGCGTCGAGAAGCCCTGCACGATCGCGGGGTCGCCGTTGTCGTGGTCGAACGGGATGATGTTGAAGTCACCGACCAGCGCGAGCGGCAGGTTCGGGTCGGCGGCGAGCTCGGCGGCGGTCGCGGTGCGCAGCGCCTCGAGCCAGTGCAGCTTGTAGTGGTAGTGCTCGTCGTTCAGCGAGCGGCCGTTGGGCACGTAGAGGCTCCACACCCGCACGCCGTCGACCATCACGCCCAGGGCGCGCGCCTCGAGCGGGGCATCCGGGCCCTCGTGACCCTTCGCGAACCCGGGCTGGCCGGCGAACGAGGTGCGCACGTCGGTCATCGGCAGACGGCTCGCGATCGCGACGCCGTTCCACTGGTTCAGCCCGTGCACCTCCACCTGATAACCGGCCTCTTCGAACGGCTCGTAGGGGAACTGCTCGGGCTTGCACTTGGTCTCCTGGAAGGCGAGCACGTCGATGTCCTCCCGCACGGCGAAGTCGACGGCGCGCGAGACGCGCGTGCGGATCGAGTTGATGTTCCAGGTGGCCAGGCGCATGCATCCAGCCTATTCGGGGCGACGGACAGGCGCCGTCCGACGGCTGCCGCTCTGCGGCTACCGCTCGGCGGGGTCTCCCGTGCCGATCAGCACGCCGCGGGCGAGGGTGTGGAAGTGCCGGTTGAAGCCGAGTACCCCGGGCGTGGATCCGGGCTCGAGGTCGAGGTGGTCGACGTCGAGCGCGTCGACGACGAAGAAGTAGCGGTGGATGCCTGTACCGGCCGGAGGAGCCGCGCCGATGAAGCGCTCCTTGCGGGCTTCGTTCGGCAGCACGATCGCACCGTCGGGGAGGTCTGCCGTGGTGCCGTCGCTGCTGTCGAGGCGGCGCACGTCGGGGGCGATGTCGTAGGCGGCCCAGTGCCAGAAGCCGGATCCGGTGGGGGCGTCGGGGTCGAAGCACGAGATGGCGAAGCTGAGCGTGCCGGCCGGCGGGTCCGACCATTCGAGCGTCGGATGCCGGTCCTCACCCGCCCGATCGGATGACCAGGCGAAGCCGGGCAGCGGCCCGCCCGCCGTGAAGTCGGGGCTGGTCAGCGCGAGCGGGGCGACCGGACGCAGCTCGGCGAGTTCGGCATAGGGATCGAATGAGAACATGTGTGACCTCCTCGACCCACGGTAGGGGAGGAGTGGGCATCCGGCCAGGCGGCGAGCGGTGAATACACTGGATGCCGTGACCCACCTCGCCGAAGACCGCCAGGCCCTGCTCGATCTCATCAAGGACGAGGCCGTGTTCCACGGCGACTTCACTCTCTCCAGCGGCAAGAAGGCGACGTACTACGTCGACATGCGCAAGCTGACGCTCGACCATCGCGCGGCTCCCGCGATCGGGCGCATCATGCTCGACCTCATCAAGGACTTCGACATCGCCGCCGTCGGCGGGCTCACGCTCGGCGCCGATCCGATCGCGAACTCGGTGATGCACGCGTCGGTGGCGACGGAACGCCCGCTCGACGCATTCGTCGTGCGCAAGGAGCCGAAGGACCACGGCCGAGGCCGCCAGGTCGAGGGCGCCGACATCGCGGGCAAGCGGGTGATCGTGCTCGAGGACACCTCGACCACCGGCCAGTCGGCCCTGAAGGCCGTCGAGGTGCTGCGCCGCGAGGGCGCCGAGGTGCTCGCGGTCGCCGTGATCGTCGATCGCAAGACCGGTGCGCAGGCCGCGATCGAAGCCGAGGGCCTGCAGTGGCTCGCCGCGTACGACCTCGACGACCTGGGCCTCGACCCGCAGTAGCCGCTGTGCCCGCCGGCACCCCGCTGACACCCCGCTGACACCCCGCTGACACCCCGGTGACACTCCGGGGGCCGACACTCCAGATGTCGGACCGATTCGCGCGATCCGTCCGACATCTGGAGTGTCGGCCCCCGATTCGTACGTGGTTCCGGTGTCTCGTCAGCGCTTACCGCGGGGCCGGTCGTCGTCGTCCCAGGGTCCCTCGTACCACTCGCCCCGGTTGTCGCGCTTGCGCGGCTTGAGCAGCTGGATGGTGATGAGCGTCAACGACGCGAGGCCGATGCTGATCAGCACCAGGAACAGCATGTCGCTCTGATTCACGGTCGGTTCCTCCTCGCTCAGCCTAGGCTCAGCCAGATCGCGTGGGCTGCTCCGTCGGGCAGGTCGGCCGGAGCGGTGATCTCGACGCCGACGCTCACACCCGCGTCCTCCAGTCGCTGCAGCAGGTCGGGGTCGCGATCGCTCACCCGCAGCACGCGGCCGGTGTGCCCAGCGGGCGCGTCGCCGAGCAGCACGAACGGCTCGCGTACGACGTCGCCGTTCGCGTCGGGGATCGCGTCACCGTGCGGATCGAAGCGCGGGCGTCCGAGGCGCTCGTCGATGGCATCCAGCAGCCGATCGCTGATCGTGTGCTCGAGCACCTCGGCCTCGTCGTGCACCTCGTGCCAGGCGTAGTCGAACTCGCGCACCAGCCAGGTCTCGATCAGGCGGTGGCGGCGCAGCATCTGCAGGGCGCGCTCCCGCCCGGCATCCGTCAGCTTCACCGCACCGTACGGCACGTGCGAGACGAGACCTGCGGCAGCGAGCTTCTTCACCATCTCGGTGACGCTCGACGGGGCGATGCCGAGCGCACCGGCGAGCTGCGACGGGGTGATCGGCGCGTCCTGCCACTCGGTGTGCGCGTAGACCGTCTTGAGGTAGTCGTCGAAGGCGGGGGATGCCATGCTCAGCCGCCGAGTGAGACCAGCACGTTGAACGCCGCGTTGCCCGCGAAGAACAGGATCGCGAACCCGGCGATCGCGGCGAGCAGCGACAGGCGCCCGTCGTAGTCGGTCACGCCCCGGGTGCCGATGGCGCGAGCCCGGAACGCGAGGAAGAGGGTCAGCGCGCCGAGCGCGAGCTGCACCCACGGTCCGCCGGCCGGAAGCAGATCCGGCAGCGCGATGAGCAGCACGCCCAGGGCTCCCGAGGCGAGCGCGAACCACGTGCTCAGCTGCATCGCCCGACGCGCCTCGGAGTCGTCGCGGTGCTTCTTGGCGGGGGAGGAGGGCATGATCTCGAGCCTACCCGGGGCAGTCCGCGCCTCCCTCGCGTGCCGGGGTCACGCGCCGGTCGCGACCAGCCAGAGCAGCACGGCGTTCAGGGCGATCAGCAGCACCGCGAACACGACGCCGAGCACGGTGGTGATGGTGCGGTTGGCGTGCTCGCCGAGGGTGCGGCGCTGGGCGGTCAGCGCGACGAGCGGCACGAGCGCGAACGGGATGCCGAATGACAGCACCACCTGACTGAGCACGAGCGCGAGAGTCGGGTCGAATCCGACGCCGAGCAGCACGAGCGCAGGAATCAGGGTGACCAGGCGCCGGGCGAGCATCGGGATGCGCACGGTCAGCAGTCCGTGCATGATCTCCGCTCCCGCGTAAGCGCCGACGGAGGTCGACGCGAGACCGGACGCCAGCAGCCCGACCGCGAACAGGGTGCCGATCACCGGGCCGAGGCTCGCGCTGATCGCGGCATGCGCGCCCTCGAGCGAGTCGGTGCCGTCGACGTCGGCGAGATTGGCTGCGGCCAGCAGCAGGATCGCGAGATTGACGGAGCCCGCGATGACCATCGCGATCGTGACATCCCAGCGGGTGACGGCGAGCAGCATCCGGATGCCCGGGCGGCCGACCTCGGCGGCGAACCGATCGCGCGTGAGAGCACTGTGCGCGTAGATGGCGTGCGGCATGACGGTGGCGCCGAGGATCGAGGCGGCGAGAAGCACCGAGCCGCTGTCGGCGAAGCGCGGCAGCATGCCGCCGAGCACGCCCGCGGGGTCGGGCGGTGCGACGAAGAGTCCCGCGACGAACCCGATCACGATGACCGCCATCAGGCCGATGATGACGAACTCGAAGTGCCGTGGCCCGCGCCGGGTCTGGATGGTCAGCAGCACGATTGAGACGGCCCCGGTGATGGCTCCGCCGAGCAGCAGCGGAATGCCGAAGAGCAGATGCAGGGCCACGGCGCCGCCGAGCACCTCGGCGATGTCGGTGGCCATGGCGACGAGTTCGGCCTGCAGCCAGTACGCACGGCGCGCCCACCGATTGCGGATGCGGGTGCCGAGCACCTCGGGCAGGCTCTGCCCGGTGACGATGCCGAGCTTCGCCGACAGGTACTGGATCAGCCAGGCCATCACGTTGCCGACGACGACGACCCAGACGAGCAGGTACCCGTAGCGGGCGCCGGCGGTCATGTTGCTCGCTACGTTGCCGGGGTCGAGGTAGGCGACACCGGCGACGAGGGCGGGGCCGAGCAGCCAGGCGCTGCGCCACCATGACCCCCGCGCTCTTGTACTCTCCACCAGATTTTTAGGCACGCCTAAAAATAGCACTTCCCCTCCGGCTTTCGAATCGCTCAGTTGGCGACGGCCGCGGCCCCAGACCGGCAAGGTGGGCGATTCGAACGCGGGGGTGGGGGCCGCGGTTAGGCTGGGGACGATGGACGAGACCGGGTCAGAGACGCAGCCGGGATACGGCGTCGGCCCGTGGTCGGGCGAGTGGCCGACCGACGAGCACTACGACCCCGAGCTGCTCGCGCACGGCGACACCCGCAACGTCATCGACCGGTACCGGTACTGGCGGATGGATGCCATCGTCGCCGACCTCGACACGCACCGACACCCGTTCCACGTGGCGATCGAGAACTGGCAGCACGACATGAACATCGGCTCGATCGTGCGCAGCGCCAATGCGTTCCTCGCCGACACCGTGCACATCATCGGTCGCCGCCGCTGGAACAAGCGCGGCGCGATGGTGACCGATCGGTATCAGCACGTGGTGCACCACCCCGATGTCGGGGCGTTCACGGCGTGGGCGGCGGGCGAGGGCATCCCGATCATCGCGGTCGACAACGTGGGCGAGGCGGTGCCGGTCGACCGTGCCGCTCTGCCCGAGCGCTGCGTGCTGCTGTTCGGGCAGGAGGGGCCGGGGTTGTCGGATGAGGCGCTGGCCGCGGCATCCGGCCATATCGAGATCACCCAGTACGGCTCGACCCGCTCGATCAACGCGAGTGCGGCGGCGGCGGTCGTCATGTACGAGTGGTGTCGCCGATACGCCTGAGCGGATGCCCGGACGGAGACCGTCCGGTGCTTCTCTTGGTACGCAGTCCCGCGTAGGATGGGCCTGAGTCTCACGCGAATGGAGTGCACCATGGCATCCGACTACGTCCCCCCGGTCGACGACTACCGGTTCCTCTTCGGCGAGGCGTTCGGCGTCGACCTGCCCGCGCGGTCGACCGGCGGCGCGTTCACCGCCGAGGACGCGACCGAGATCGTCGCGGGTGCCGGCGAGTTCGCGGCATCCGTCCTGGCGCCGCTCGAGACGATCGGCGATCGCGAGGGCGCCCGCCTCGAAGACGGACAGGTGCGACTTCCCGCCGGGTTCGCCGAGGCGTATCAGGCGTTCGTCGAGGCCGGCTGGGTCAGCGCCGAGGCGCCTGAATCCGCGGGCGGCGACGGACTTCCCGGTTCGATCCGCGCCGGTCTCGGCGAGATCTGGAACGCCTCCAACGCCGCGTTCGCACTGTGCTGGCTGCTGACCGCGGGGCAGATCCACGCGCTCGACGCGGTGGCATCGGACGAGATCCGCGAGACGTACCTGACCAGGCTCGTCTCGGGCGAGTGGACCGGCACGATGAACCTGACCGAGCCCGACGCCGGCACCGACCTGGGCGCGATCCGCACGATCGCGACGCCTCGGCCCGACGGGTCGTGGGGTGTCAGCGGGCAGAAGATCTTCATCACCTGGGGCGACCACGACGTGGCCGAGAACATCGTGCACCTCGTGCTCGCGCGCACGCCCGATGCCCCGGCCGGCGCCAAGGGACTGTCGCTGTTCGTCGTGCCGAAGTTCCTGCCCGACACGTCGGGTGCGCCGGGCGAGCGCAACGCCGTCACCACGGTCGCGCTCGAGCACAAGCTCGGCATCCACGGCAGCCCGACCTGCGTGCTCGCTTACGAAGACGCGACCGGATACCTCGTCGGTGAGGTCGGCGGGGGCCTCGCGGGCATGTTCGTGATGATGAACTCCGCTCGCGCGGGCATGGGATTCCAGGCGACCGGCATCTCCGACCGCGCCTATCAGCAGGCCGTCGCCTATGCGGACGACCGTCGTCAGGGCGCGGTGCTCGACCGTCCGGCGGGTGCGCCGATCGCCGAGCATCCCGACGTGCGTCGCCTGCTGCTGTCGATGCAGAGTCGTCTGTTCGCCATGCGCGCGCTGGGCGTCTACGTCGGCGACCTGTTCGATCGGGCGGCGACGGACGACACCGGTGCGCTCGCCGAGTTCTTCGTGCCGATCCTCAAAGGGTGGGCGACGGAGGATGCCGTCGCGCTGACGAGCGACGCGATCCAGGTGCACGGCGGCATGGGCTTCATCGAG
Organism: Microbacterium sp. AR7-10; assembly: GCF_001878835.1. Lineage (NCBI taxonomy): Bacteria > Bacillati > Actinomycetota > Actinomycetes > Micrococcales > Microbacteriaceae > Microbacterium > Microbacterium sp. AR7-10. Next base: position 73,318 of record NZ_MJIR01000039.1, read on the forward strand.
GAGACCGGCGTCGCGCAGCACTACCGGGATGCCCGGATCATGCCGATCTACGAGGGCACCACGGCGATCCAGTCGAACGACCTCATCGGCCGCAAGGTGATCCGCGACGGCGGCGCGACCGCCGAAACGCTGTTCGCGCTCATCGGCGAGACGGTCGAGGCGCTTCGGGGGTTCGATCACGAGGTCGCGCGGCGCACCGCCGATCGCCTCGAGCGGGCGGTCGATGCGGCTCGCCGCGCCACGGCGTCGCTGCTCGGCTTCGGCATGACGCGCGACGCGTACGGCGTCAGCGTGCCGTACCTCATGCTGCTCGGAACCCTCGCCGGCGGCTGGATGCACGGCCTGGCGGTCGCTGCTGTGCTGGCGCACGCGACTCCGGACGCCGCAGACGCCGCACGCCTGGTGTCGGCCGACTTCTACGGTGCGCATCACCTGCCGCGCGTGCACATGCTCGCCGAGACGGTCGCGGCGGGTGAGGTCGCCTGACTCTGCGGCAGGTTCGGTCGCCTCTGGCTGACGCCCCCGATCACTGCCGAGACCCCTGGTTGCGAACGTCCGCAGCCAGGGGTCTCGGCGTCACATGGGGGTGTCGGGGAGAGAAGGCTCGGTCAGGCGGCGACCTTCGTCCACGCGTCGGTGCGCACCCGCCAGCCGAGCGTGCCGAGGCGCGCGAGCAGATAGACGCCGAAGAAGGCGACGGCGAGCCACACCAGACCGGCCGTGCCGTCGACACGGGTGGCGGCGATGATCCACAGCACGGGCAGGAACGGCACGAGGTTCAGCAGCCCCGCGATCGCGAGGTAGCGCGCGTCGTTGGCGCCCATCAGCACGCCGTCGAGCACGAAGACGATGCCCGCGACGGGCTGCGCGACCGCGAGCACGAGGAAGGCGGGCTGCACGAGCGCGCCGATGGCGGCATCCCCTGTGAAGACGACGCCGATCACGCCCGACAGGGCGGCGATGGCGGCGCCGACGATCACCCCGAACCAGGCACCCCACGCGACGGTGCGGCGCAGAATGCGGTGCACCTGGGCGAGATCACACGATCCGAGGCTCTTGCCGATCATCGCCTGCGCGGCGATCGCCAGGGCGTCGAGGGCGAAGGCCGCTGTCGAGAAGATCGTGAAGGCGATCTGCCAGCCGGCGAGCTCGCGCGTGCCGATGCCCGTCGCGACGGCCACGGTGGCGAGCAGCGCGACGCGCAGACTAACGGTGCGCAGGAACAGCCATCCGCCCGAGCGGGCGGTCCCCCGGATGCCGCTGCGCTGCGCCTTCATCGATGCGCCGTGACGGAGGGCGAGGCGGCGGATGACGACGACGTAGGCGGCGACCATGCCCCACTGCGCGGTGACGGTGCCGAAGGCGGAGCCGGCGATGCCCCAGCCGAATCCGTAGATGAAGATCCAGTTCAGCAGGGCGTTGGCGCCGAAGCCGAGGCCGGCGATCCACAGCGGGGTCATGGTGTCCTGCATCCCCCGCAGCAGCCCGGTGGCGGCGAAGACGATGAGCATCGCCGGCAGGCCCCACATAGAGATGGTGAGGTACGTCTGCGCCTCGGTGGAGACCGCGTCGGATGCCCCGAATGCGGCGATCAACGCCGGGCTCGCCAGTGCCCCGACAGCGGCGAGCACAGCGCCCAGCCCCAGGGCGAGCCACATGCCGTCGATGCCGACCGAGACGGCATCGCCGGGGCGGCCGGCTCCGTACCGGCGTGCGACGGCGGGCGTGGTGGAGTACGCGAGGAAGATCATCAGCCCGACGATCGTCTGCAGCACCGCGCTGGCGATGCCGAGGCCCGCGAGTGGTGAGGTGCCGAGGTGGCCGACCATCACCGAGTCGAGGATGAGGAAGGCGGGCTCGGCGACGAGGGCGCCGAGCGCAGGCACGGCGAGCCGCAGGATCTCGCGGTTGAGCGCGGGGGACGGGGATGCGGTGGATGCCACCTCACGAGCCTATGGGGTGGTGCCGACAGGGTTGTCTCGGTGCCGCGTGGTCTCCGACGTCTAGGCTGGTGACTTTGAGGAAGGACACCACATGACGTCTGCATCTGCATTCCGCACACTCGTGCCCGTGGCCGCAGCGATCCTGCTCCTGACGGGATGCAGCGCCGAGCCGACGGATGCGATAGGCAAGCAGCCCGCCGCCAGCACCGGCGCTCAGGATTCCTCATCCGACGCCGCGGGCGCTGCGTCGGGATCAGACGCCGTGTTGGCGGAGGGCACCACCGACCTCGGTGAGAAGGGTGTGATCACCTCGGTGGTCCGCTCGATCACCGCCGATGAGAAGGTGATGCACCTGAGGTACGCGCTCACGCGCGACGGTGGTGACGAGCCCGAGAGCTTCTTCAGTCTCGGCATCGGCCACGCGCCCACGGTGACGGACCTGGCGAACCTCAAGGCCTATCGGCCGTTCTGCGCGGAGGGGAGCTGGACCGGGGATGACAAGCAGATGTGCACGTACACCGTGCTCGGCTCGGTGCCGCATCACGCGAACACCGACCTCGCGCCGGACGCCACGATGGAGGTCGGCGTGCTGCTGCCTGCGCCCGAGGGCCGGCCCGAGACGGTCGACGTCATCCTCGGCGATGGCCTGCCCGGCTTCTCGGCGATCCCCGTCACCTACGTCGACGACGCGCGATGACGCGGATCATCGCCATCGCGCTGGCAGGGGTCCTTGGAGCGCTCGTCGCGACGTCGGCTCACGCCGACACGGATGAAGACACCTACATCGACGCGGAGATCACGCAGACCATGATCGAGGCATCGACGATCGATCTCGATGCTCGCGCCGCGACGGTCGATCTCGACGCGAGCGGAAGCAGGATCGAGCTCGAGCAGACGATCGAGGAGCGCGAGCACCGCACCGTGCGCCTGACCTCTGACCTGCTGTTCGCGTTCGATTCCGCTGATCTCACCGAAGCCGCGCGCGGTGCGGTCGCCGACCTCGCGGCCGGTATCCCCGATGGGGCGGCCGTCACGGTCGACGGACACACCGATTCGATCGGCGACGGCTCCTACAACGACGACCTGTCGCGTCGGCGGGCCGACGCCGTCGCCGCGGTGCTGGCAGAGACGCGACCGGGTCTCGGACTCACCGTCACGGGGCATGGCGAGCGGGAGCTGCTCGTCAAGGAAGGCGAGGGTGACCAGGCGCCGAACCGCCGCGTCGAGGTCGGCTTCGATTCACCCCGAGGTTGATGCCTCGGCGGCGACCGCAGCAGCGTGAACCGCCGTCTCGCATCCCAGCCCCGACCGCCGGCTCTGTCGGGGCCGGATTAGGCTGGGTCGCATGACTGACGTTCTGCCCTCCGGCCTTGCCATCAGCGAGTTCAGCTCCGACATCCGTCCGCAGGACGACCTCTACCGCCACGTCAACGGAGCGTGGCTCGAGGCCGCCGAGATCCCCGCCGACAAGGCGCGCTGGGGCTCGTTCCACATGCTCGCCGAACAGGCCGAGAAAGACGTCCGCGAGATCATCGTCGAGTCGCAGGATGCCGCCGAGGGCACCCTCGAGCGCAAGGTCGGCGACCTGTTCCGCAGCTTCATGGACACCGACCGCATCGCCGAGGTCGGCCTCGCGCCCCTGCGGGCAGAGCTGGCGAAGGTCGACGCGATCGACAGCATCCCGTCGTTCCTGCAGACGATCGGCGAGCTCGACCGCAACGGCGTCGCCGCGCTGATCGGCGTATTCATCGAGCCCGATCCGGGCAACCCCGAGCGCTACGTGCCCTTCGCCGTGCAGGCCGGTCTCTCGCTGCCCGACGAGAGCTACTACCGCCTCGACAGCTTCGAGGCGATGCGTGCCGCATACCGTGCGCACCTCGAGCGCCTCCTCGCCCTCGCCACGATCGAAGACCCGGCAGGCCAGGCGGACCGCGCCTTCGGCCTCGAGCATGAGATCGCCGGACACCACTGGGACAACGTCGCATCCCGCGACGCGGTGAAGACGTACAACCTCAAGACGTGGGACGAGTTCCAGACGCTCGTCGGCGTCGACCTCGCACCCTGGCGGGATGCCGTGGCGACCGCTAACCCGAGCGCATTCGACGAACTCGTCGTCTATCAGCCGAGCTTCTTCGAGGGTCTCGGCACCCTGCTCATCCCCGAGCGTCTCGACGACTGGAAGGCGTGGCTGCGAGCCAAGGTCGTGCACGGCATGTCCTCGTACCTCACCGACGACTTCATCGACGAGAACTTCTCGTTCTACGGCACCGAGCTCACCGGCACCCCGTCGATCCGCGAGCGCTGGAAGCGCGGCGTCTCGCTCGTCGAGGGGTCGCTGGGCGACGCCGTCGGGCGGATCTACGTCGAGCGGCACTTCCCGGCCGAGTCCAAGGCCGCCATGGACGAGCTGGTAGCAAACCTCATCGAGGCGTACCGGCAGAGCATCCAGAAGCTGGACTGGATGAGCCCCGAGACGCGGGAGAAGGCACTCGCCAAGCTCGACACCTTCCGCCCGAAGATCGGCCACCCCGACGTGTGGCGCGACTACGACGGCGTCGACATCGATCCGACCGACCTCGTCGGCAACGCCCGCCGCGCGACGGTCTTCGAGCACGACCGACAGGTCGCGAAGGTCGGCAAGCCCATCGACCGCGACGAGTGGTTCATGCCGCCGCAGATGGTCAACGCGTACTACAACCCGCTGATGAACGAGATCGTCTTCCCCGCCGCGATCCTGCAGTACCCGTTCTTCGACCCGAAGCGCGACGCGGCCGCGAACTACGGTGGGATCGGCGCGGTCATCGGGCACGAGATCGGTCACGGCTTCGACGATCAGGGCAGCCGCTACGACGGCGACGGCCGACTGCAGGACTGGTGGACGGATGCCGATCGCGCCGCGTTCGAAGAGCGCACCAAGGCCCTGATCGCCCAGTACGACGCGCTCGTGCCCGTGGGCCTGAGCGAGGAGAACCACGTCAACGGGGCCCTGACCATCGGTGAGAACATCGGCGACCTCGGCGGTCTCGGCATCGCGCTGAAGGCCTACGAGCTTTCGCTCGCCGGCGAGGAGGCACCGGTGATCGACGGCTACACGGGCGTGCAGCGCCTGCTGCTGTCGTGGGCGCAGGTGTGGCAGCAGAAGAGCCGCGATGCCGAGACGATCCGTCTGCTGACGATCGACCCGCACTCGCCCAACGAGTTCCGCTGCAACCAGATCCTCAGCAACATCGACGCGTTCTACGACGCGTTCGATGTGACGGAGGGCGACCGGCTGCACCTGCCTGCGGAGCAGCGGGTCACCATCTGGTGAGACCGGGGTAACCCGGCCGGAGGGCGCGGGTTAAGATGGCCGGGGCGCGGCCGACAGGACGTCGTGCTGAGCGCCGGCCGGAATCGCCTTCTCTCGGATAGGACATCGCGCGTGGTCTCGTCGCCCGCCCCCGAACCGTCCTCCGGTGTGCCCTCAGCCCGCCGGCGAACGCGACGTGGCGTGGGGCGCGTTCCCCGTCGCGCGGCCGCCGGACGTCGCTCCTTCGCGTCGAGCCTGCGCCGTCTCGAGGAGCTGGCGCAGAGCGGAGCGCAGGTGTCGGTGCACGTCGTCGAGCTCGACTCGGGGCGCGTCGTGCTGAGCGGAGACGACCACGTCCCGCTGCCGATCGCGGGGCTCGGTGTCGTTCCGGTTCTGGTCGAGACCGCCGCGGGCTTCGCGTCTCGCGCGCTCGACCCGCTGCGGATCATCGACCGTCCCGACGATCACGTCGCCGGCTCGGGGCTGTGGCGGCACCTTCGCGCGCCCGCTCTTCCGCTGGTCGACCTGGCTGTGCTTGCCGCGGCTGCCGGAGACCCCAACGCCGCCAACGCACTGCTCGACGCCGTCGGGCACGAGCATGTCCGGGCGCGGATGGTGTCCCTCGGGATGCCGCGCAGCGCCGTGCTCGATCTGTTCCGCGACGTGCGCGGGCCCGATGACGCCCCGCACGTCGCGGTCGGCACGACGCGCGAGTTCGCGACGCTGTTCGCCGGGCTCGTCGACTCCCGCGCGGTGGACGCGGCCGTCAGCGCCCAGGTCGCCGAGTGGCTCAGTCTGAACCAGGATCTCAGCCTCGTGGCATCCGCGACCGGACTGGACCCGTTCGCGCACGACGATGACGCGCACGGTCTGCTGTTCATCAACAAGACCGGCCGCGATCGCGGGGTGCGCGCCGAGGCGGGGGTGCTCGTCGGACCGCGCACGGGCGTCGCCTACGCCCTGACGGTGTGCTTCGACGACCTTTCGATCAGCCACCGGCTGCGCGCGCACGACGCGTTCCGCGTGCTCGGCACCGACCTCATGGAGTTCACCCACTGATCCCTCGGGCGAATCAGTCGGGCAGCGCGGGATGCGCTTCCGACGCCGGATGCCTGGGGATGAGGAACGTCAGCGCGAAGCCGATCACCCCGGCGACGATCGACAGCCAGAAGCACACCTCGAAGGCCTCCCGGGTCGGGATCGCGCGGCCGCCGACTTCGATGCTCATCGAGGCGAGCACCGCACCCATCACGGCCGACGCCGTCGAGGTGCCCACCGATCGGAACAGAGCGTTGAGCCCGTTCGACGCGCCCGTCTCGTGCGCGGGGACGGCGCGCATGATGATCATCGGCATGGCGGCGAAGGCGAACCCGATGCCGATGCCGATCAGCACATTGGCGACGACGAAATGCCAGATCTCGGTCGACCAGATCAGCACGAAGGCGTAGGCGAGCACGATCGCGGCAGTGCCGACGGTGAACAGCGGGCGCGGTCCGACGGTGCGCTCCAGCCATCCCGACAGGGGCGAGATGAACATCATCATGACGCCCGAGATGGCGACGATCATCGCCGCGGTGAACATGTCCAGCCCCAGGCCGGATCCGGTCTCGCGCGGCAGCTCGAGCATCTGCGGAAACGTCACGTTCGACGAGAACAGGGCGAAGCCCATGCCGATCGCGGCGATGTTCGTGAAGAGCACGGCGGGGCGAGCGGCGACGCGCAGATCGAGCAGCGGCTCCTTGGCCTTCAGCTGATACCAGCCCCAGACGGCCAGCACCACGAGTCCGCCGATCAGGCACACCAGCGCGAAGGGAGATGTCCAGCCCCACTCCGCTCCGCGCGAGACGTACAGCAGCAGCCCGGTGAGCCCCGCGGCGAGCCCCAGAGCGCCGATGACATCGAGGCGTCCGGGTGCGAGCAGCACGTCATCGGGCACGACGAGCATCACCAGCACCAGCCCGATCACCCCGAGCCCGGCGGCGAGCCAGAACAGGGCGTGCCAGTCGGCGTTCTCGGCGACGAACGCCGCCACCGGCATCCCCACCGCCCCGCCGACGCCCATAGTCGCGCTCATCAGCGCGACCGCGGTGCCGAGTCGTTCGGGCGGCAGCACATCGCGCATGATCGCGATGCCGAGCGGCACCACCCCGGTCGTCGCGCCCTGCAGCGCGCGGCCGATGATCACACCGACGATCGACGTCGACAAGGCGGCCACGATCGAGCCGATCGCCAGCAGAACCAGCAGCGCGATCACGACACGGCGTTTGCCGTACATGTCGCCCAGGCGGCCCGAGATGGGCGTCGCCACGGCCGCGACCAGCAGGGTGATCGTGACCACCCAGCTGGTGTCTTCGCGTGAGGCGTTCAGCAGCCTCGGCAGCTCGGCCTGCAGCGGCACGACGAGAGTGAACATGAACGCCGAGCACAGGCCGACGAAGGCCAGCACGGCGATGATCGCCCCGCGGGGAGGGGTGCGGGAGAGCCGCTTTCTCGCTCTGTCATCCGCATCGTCCACCGATAGAGGCTATCGGCTCGCACAGACACCGGGACCGGATGCCGGTCAGCTGACGCCCTTCATGAGCTTCAGCACCGGCTTCACCGACACGAACAGCCCCGCGCCGACCGCGATCGCGATCAGGCCGAGCACGGTGAAGTACGGTGCCTCGTTCTGCGGGTCGTAGAACTGCACGAGCCATCCCGAGATCGCCGTGCCCAGCGAGACCGAGAGGAAGAACAGCGCCACCATCTGCGTCTGGAACCGCGCCGGTGCGAGCTTGGTCGCCGCCGACAGCCCGATCGGCGAGAGCAGCAGCTCGGCGACGGTGAACACGAACAGGATGCCGACGATCGCCAGCAGCGGAGTGGAGCCCTCACCGCCGTTCGCGAACGGCAGGAACAGCAGGAAGGCCACGCCCATCAGCGCGGTGCCCAGGGCGAACTTCACCGGGGTGGACGGCTGTCGGGTGCCGAGGCGGGTCCACAGCGCGGCGAAGAGGCCCGAGAAGATGATGATGAACACCGGGTTGATCGACTGCACCCACGACACCGGCATCTCCAGCCCGAAGATCGAGCGGTCGAGGCGCTTGTCGCTGTACACCGTCAGCACGGTGAACTGCTGCTGGTAGAGCGACCAGAACGCGACGCTCGTGATGAACAGCGGCACGAACGCCCACACCCGCGAGCGCTCCGTCGAGTCGACGTGCCGGCTCGAGAGGATCACCGTGAAGTAGGCGATGGTCGCCCCGAGCGCGCACAGGATGACGATGCCGGCCAGGTTGTCGACGCGGATCACGCCGGTGAGCACGAGCGCGACGATCACGACGACCGCGCCGACCGCGACGCCGCCGAACAGCGGGTAGCGGCTGCGAGGCAGCGGATTCGGAACCTCGCGCGCGGCGGCCGGCAGCTCTTTGCGGCCGAAGCTGTACTGGATGAGGCCGGCCGTCATCCCGACCGCGGCGAGACCGAAGCCCCAGTGGAAGCCGACGGACTTCTGCAGCAGGCCCGTGAGCAGCGGACCGAAGAACGAGCCGAGGTTGATGCCGAGGTAGAAGAGCGAGAACCCGGCATCGCGTCGCGTGTCGTCTGCGGAGTACAGGGTGCCGACGACCGCCGTCGCGTTGGCCTTGAGGCCGCCTGAGCCGAGCGCCACGAGCACCAGCCCGACAGCCACACCGGCGACACCCGGGATCAGCGCCAGCGCGAGGTGCCCCGCGACGATGACGATCGCGCTGCCGAACAGCACACGCTCCGAGCCGAACAGACGGTCGGCGAGCCACGCGCCGAGGATGGTCGAGAGGTACACCGACCCGCCGTACGCGCCCACGATGCCGCCCGCGACCGCCTCGTCGAGTCCCAGCCCGCCCTTCGTCACGCTGAAGTACAGATAGATCAGCAGGATGCCCTGCATGCCGTAGAAGCTGAACCGCTCCCACATCTCGACGCCGAACAGGTGGGCCAGCGCGCGCGGCTGACCGAGGAACTGCTTGTGTGACGCCGTGCTGTCGGTCGCGGATTCTGGGGAAGGCATCCGTCCAGATTACGCGCGCGCCCTCGCGGTCATCCGCCCGTGGGCGCCGGTCAGCGCGCTGCGCGGCGCGCTCGCAGCAGCCCGATCACCCCGGCGACGAGGATGATCGCGGCGACGATGAGAGCCGTGATGCCGATCGGCGTGCTCTCCGGTTCGCCGCTCAGCCGGCCGATGGCCGCCCAGACCAGGCCCCACGACGTCGCGAGGGCGGGAGCGAGGCGGCGGGTGACGAGTGCGCTGGCCGCGCCGATGACGGCGACGACGACGAGCACGGCGACACCCCAGGCATCCGCCTGCTCGCCGAGGCCGGCCGGAACGGTCTGCGTCAGCCACGCGGCGGTGTTCGCGACCGTCGCGATGGTCACCCATCCGAAGTGCAGCCCCATCACGCCGTCGAAGAGGGTGAGATCGACCAGGCCGGATGCCCGGTCGCGGCCGAGCAGGACGATGATGCGAGCGAGCACGGCGAGCAGCGCCGCGATCACGATCACGGTTGCGACGAGGTTCAGGTAGCGGGCGGTCACCAGCCACAGCCCGTTGAGCACCATCGATCCCGCGACCCACCAGCCGATCGCGCGCTGACGCGAGCTGTCACGCTGAGCAGGCAGCGCCTGCCAGACCGTGTACGCGGCGAGGCCGAGGTAGATGAGCGTCCAGATCCCGAACGCCGGGCCGGCCGGAGCGAGGTAAGACCCTTCGGCCGACAGGGCGCCGTTCTGCAGTTCGGTGACGGATTCTCCGCCGAACGCGCCGCCGCCGACGGCGGCCCCGATGATCATGAACACCGCCGCGGCGATGATGGTCGACTGCCTCATGATGTCGCGTCCGGTGCTGTTCATGGCCAAGACGATACTCGTCGTAGGCGAGCAGCTCGCCAGGGTTGACAAGTCCGAGTGCGGCGGCGAAGCCTTCCCGGCCCGCTGACCGCCCCGGTACGCTGGCACGGTGCGCACGATTCGAGATCTCGACACCGTTGAACTGATCATCGACGCCCAGGAGCTGCTGGACTCGATCCGCGGCGAGAACCGCGTCATCGACGCCGGCACCCTGCGCGCGCTGCAGCACTCGGGCAACTACGTCGTCGGGCTCTTCGACGACAGTGAGGGCGAGGACCGGATGGTGGGCGCCTCGATCGCGTTCTTCGGCGAGCCCGCGCGGCGCACGATGCACTCGCACATCACGGCGCTGCTGCCCGAGTACCGCGGTCGCGGCTGGGGTCGCGAGCTCAAGGAGCATCAGCGGCAGTGGGCGTTCTCGCGTGAGGTCGGCCGCATCACCTGGACGTATGACCCGCTGGTCGCGCGCAACGCGCACTTCTTCCTCACCGTGCTCGGCGCGCGGGTGAGCGGTTACTCGGTGAACCGCTACGGCATCTTCGGCGGCGGCGACGCGGGAGACGAGAGCGACCGGCTCGACGTGGAGTGGTCGCTCGCCGACATCGCCAGGCCCCCGGCATCCGATGCCGTCGTCGCCACACTCGAGATCCCCTCCGACGTCGAGGCGATGCGCGTCAGCGACCCCGATGCCGCCCACGAGTGGCGGCTGCGTCTGCGTGGCGAGATGGAGCAGCTGCTCGGCCGCGGCCTGCGCATCGCCGGCTTCGACAACGACCGAGGCTACCTGTTCACCGAGTAGGCGGCAGCACGAAGGCCCCGGTGTCGCCGGGGTTGACCGCGACCTCCCAGCGGAACCCGTCGGGGTCGGCGAAGTAGCCGGAGTACCCACCCCATGCGCGCCGGTGACTGAGACGCCTCCAGCATCCACCCGCGTCTCCTTTCGAGGCCGTAACGCGGCGCGGGTAGGATTGGGATGCCCGTGTTCACGGGCTCCTCACCCGCAGCATCCGACCATTGGAGCCACCGTGGCCGAACAGTCCCGTCTTGACAAGGTCATCGCCCTCGCCCGCCACCGCGGGTTCGTTTTCCAAGCGGGTGAGATCTACGGCGGCTCGCGTTCGGCATGGGATTACGGCCCCCTCGGCACCGAGCTGAAGGAGAACATCCGTCGGCAGTGGTGGCAGACCTTCGTGCGTGGGCGCGGCGACATGGTCGGCCTGGATTCGTCGATCATCCTGCCCAAGCGCGTGTGGGAGGCATCGGGTCACGTCGCGACCTTCTCCGACCCGCTCGTCGAGTGCCTGCAGTGCCACAAGCGCCACCGCGAAGACCACCTGATCGAGGCGTTCGTCGCCAAGAAGGGCCGTCAGCCCGAGAACGGCATGGCCGACATCGCCTGCCCCGACTGCGGAACCCGCGGCCGGTGGACCGAGCCGAAGTCGTTCTCCGGTCTTGTGAAGACCTACCTGGGCGTCGTCGACGACGAGTCGGGTCTGCACTACATGCGCCCCGAGACGGCGCAGGGCATCTTCGTGAACTTCTCGAACGTGCTCACCGCATCGCGCAAGAAGCCGCCGTTCGGCATCGGCCAGGTCGGCAAGGCGTTCCGCAACGAGATCACCCCCGGGAACTTCATCTTCCGCACCCGCGAGTTCGAGCAGATGGAGATCGAGTACTTCGTGCCGCCCGCCGAGGCGAAGGAGTGGTTCGACCACTGGGTCGAGGCGTGCTGGAACTGGTTCGTCGACCTGGGGGTGAACCCCGAGAACATGCGTCAGTTCGACGTTCCGGAGGATGAGCGCGCGCACTACTCGGCGGGCACCATCGACTTCGAGTACCGCTTCGGGTTCCAGGGCTCGGAGTGGGGCGAGCTGATGGGCGTGGCGAACCGCACCGACTACGACCTGTCCTCGCACAGCGAGGCGTCGGGCCAGTCGCTGACGTACTTCGACCAGGCATCCGGAGAGCGCTACACGCCCTACGTGATCGAGCCGTCGTTCGGCCTCACCCGCGCCATGATGGCCTTCCTCGTCGACGCGTACGAAGAGGAGGAGGTGCCGAACGCCAAGGGTGGCACCGACACCCGCACGGTGCTCAGGCTCGACCCGCGGCTGGCTCCCGTCAAGGTGGCCGTGCTGCCCCTCTCGCGCAATGAGCGACTCTCGCCGCTGGCGCGGGAGGTGGCCGACACCCTGCGCGGCCGCTGGACCGTCGACTTCGACGATGCCGGCGCCATCGGCCGCCGCTACCGCCGTCAGGACGAGGTCGGCACCCCGTTCTGCGTCACCGTCGACTTCGACTCGCTCGACGACAACGCCGTCACGGTGCGCGACCGCGACACGATGGGCCAGGAGCGCGTGCCGCTCGAGAACCTCGAGGCGTACCTGTCCGAGCGCCTGCGCGGCGCCTGATGACTTCATGACGGAGCCCCGATTCACATAGGTGAATCGGGGCTCCGTCGTCTCAGCGCCTGATCAGAAGTCTTCGCCCTCGGCCTGCGACGGGTGACGGTCGAACCAGTAGGGGCGGCCGATGTGCAGCAGTGCGTCGGTGTCGATGAGGTCGTTCTCGCGGTCCATGTTCGTGGCTCCTTCGCGCGGATGTGGATGGCTTGCTTCCAGCCTCGACGAGAGAACGCCTTCTTGCGCGACCTCTCGTGCGAAAGAATCCCCGTTCCTTCCTTCTCGATAAGACCCCCCGTCCACCCCACCCCACACCCACCGCCCTCCGGTATGAGTTCGTGCCGCCGGGAGCGGGTCCAGGCGGCACGAACTCATACCGGACGAGAAGCGGTTGCGTCAGGGGCGGGTGATGCGCAGCGTGCGCACCTCGAAGGGCTTCAGCGCCAGGGCGGTGCCGGTGCGCGCGTTCTCGAGGTCGTCCTCGATCAGGCTCACCTCGCGGACGCCGGTGTGCTCGAACCCGATCGACAGCTCGCCCTGCGTGCGGCGGCCGAGCGACTCGTAGACACGCACGATCACGTCGCCCGAGCGGTCGTCGGCGAGCTTCACCGACGACACGATGATTCCCGTGCCGGTCACCGAGACCAGCGGGTCGACCTCGTTCGCGCCGCGCACGAGCGTCGTCGGCGCGTTGAGCCTGATGCCCTCCGCCGTCGCGATCTCGGCATCCGCTCCGATCACCAGGCCCACCTCGATCTGGTGGTGGCCCTGATCGGTGTCGGGATCGGGGAAGCGCGGAGCGCGCAGCAGCGACAGCCGAACCGTGGTGGTGACGTCGTCGCCGTCGACATCACGCGAGGTGTCGTAGCCGTAGATCGAGTCGTTGATCAGGGCGGCGCCGAACCCGTCGTCCTCCTGGGCCAGCACGAAGCGGTGCATCGAGGTCTCGAACTTCGCCGCCTCCCAGCTCGTGTTCACGTGCGTGACGCGGCGCTGGAAGCCGAACTGCGTCTCGGCCAGAGTCTCCCGCGCGAAGATGTCGAGCGGGAAGGCGAGCTTGAGCAGCTTCTCGGTCTCGTGCCAGTCGATGTCGTTGCGCAGCATGACCGTGCGCGAGTCCGCTGCGAGCACGATCGTCTGCGCGATGGTCGACTGCGAGAACTCGCGGACGACCTTCACGACGGCGGCCCCGTCGACGACGGATGCCGAGACGGATGAGGCGCTGGTGAGGTCGTCGACGCGGTTCTTGTAGTAGCGATCGATGTCCCACGCATCCCACATGTTCGGGAAGTCCTGGTGCAGCTGGAACAGGTTCGCGGGCTTTCCTGCGGGGATGGTCTCGCGGCCGGTGGCCCTGTCGATCGCCGAGGTGATCAGGCCCGACGCCGAGACCGTGACCACGACGAGGTCGTTCTCGAGAACGTAGCCGTCCGCGGTCTCCGCGAGCGAGGCGGATGCCTGAGGGCGCGCGAGCTCGGCGGCGCCGAGCTCGCGACCGTCGCCCACCGAGCTCGGTGTGAACACGAGGGCGCGATCGCCGTCGCCCGCGAGAGCCTGGCGTGACGCGGCTGACAGCTGCTCCGCATCCGCCAGCACCTGCGAGAGCACCTCGACGGCCTCACGATGCACCCACGCGATCGACGTGCCGGGCAGGATGTCGTGGAACTCGTGCAGCAGCACGAGCTGCCACAGCCGGTCGAACTCGTCGTACGGGTACTCCGCGCCCAACTGCACGGCGGCTGTCGCCGCCCACAGCTCGGCCTCGATGAGCGCCTGCTCGGCCCAGCGGTGCAGCGCCCTGGTGGCGTGCTGGCTGGTGAGCGTGCCGCGGTGCAGCTCGAGGTACAGCTCGCCGACCCAGACCGCCGGGTCGGTCAGCTCGGCCTTGGCATCGTCGAAGAAGGCATCCGGATGCTTCCATTCGACCTTCGCTGAACCCTCGAGATCAGCCAGACGCAACGCCTTGCCGGTCATCTCGCGGGTCGTGCCGCCGCCGCCGTCGCCCCAGCCGACCGGGGCGATCGACATGGTGGCGACGCGGTTCTCCTTGAACTGGCGCGAGGCCTTGGCGACCTCCATGCCGGAGAGCTGGGAGTTGTAGGTGTCCATCGACGGGAAGTGCGTGAACATCCGCGACCCGTCGATGCCCTCCCACAGGAAGCTGTGGTGCGGGAACACGTTGCGCTGGTTCCACGAGATCTTCTGCGTGAAGAACCACTCGAACCCGGCCCGGCGCATCAGCTGCGGCAGGGCGGGGGAGTAGCCGAAGCTGTCGGGCAGCCAGACGCCCTTCGACCGGATGCCGAACTCGCGCTCGAAGAAGCGCTGGCCGTGCGAGAACTGGCGCACGAGTGACTCGCCGGTCGGCATCACCGTGTCGGACTCGACCCACATGCCGCCCAGCGGCAGGAAGCGGCCGTCCGCGACGGCGGCCTTCACCCGCTCGAAGACCTCGGGACGGTGCTCCTTGATCCACGCGTACTGCTGGGCGCTGGACATGCCGTAGAGGAACTCGGACTGCTCGTCGATGAGCGCTGTCATCGACGAGGTGGTGCGGGCGACCTTGCGGATCGTCTCGCGCACCGGCCACAGCCAGGCCGAGTCGATGTGCGCGTGGCCGATCGCGGCGATGCGGTGCGCGCTGGCGTCGGCGGGAGATGCCAGCACATCGGCCAGTTGCGCGCGGGCGTCGCCGGCGGTATCGACGATGCGCTGCAGGTCGAGTACATCCAGTGCGTTGTCGAGTGCCTGCAGGATGCGCATGCGGCGCGGGCTCGTCTCGGGCAGCTCGGCCTGCAGCTCGATCAGCACCTCGAGGTCGAGCGAGAGGTCGAACACCTCCGGCTCGAAGACCGCGAGGTCCATGTGGCGCACACGGTACAGCGGCTCGGGGGAGGAGGTGCGGATGTCGCCCTCCTGCGTGGGCAGGAAGGGGTGGTAGTCGAGCAGCACGGGGTTGGCCGCGCCTTCGAGGAAGAGCTCGACGGTGTGCCCGGCGACGGCGTCGATCGGGACCCACTGGTTGCGGGGGTTGATGCTCTTCACGGGCGTGCCGTCCGGTCGGTAGACGAGCGCCTCGCACTGGAAGCCGGGCATGTTGATGTCGAAGCCGAGGTCGATGAGCGCCTCGACCTTCTTGCCGCCCCACTCGGCGGGCACTTCGCCGCGCACGCGGAACCACGTGGTGCCCCAGGCCGGACCCCACATGCTGCCGGCGGTGAACGGCGTGAAGTCGAGGGCGAGGCCCTCGGCGGGGGCGATGGGCTCGCCGGGCAGCTGGTGCACGGCGATCTCAAGCGGCATCCGGGCCGAGTGGATGGCGGGGCGGACGCGCTCGGTGAGCACCCGGTTGACGCGTCCGACGGTGAGCGAGGTCTCTTCGTGCATCGGGGTCCTTTGCGGTGCGGAACGCGGCGATGGTCAGACGACGGTGTTGTTCGACGAGTAGGTGGCGACCGGCTGCGAGAGATCCGGATGCACCAGCTCGGTGATCCCGCGGGATGCCAGCACGCGGGCATCCGCAGCCTGCGTCGACGTCACGAAGGCCGCATCGACGCCGCTCTCGCAGGCCTGCACCCACGCCTCGAAGATCGGCCCGCCGGGCGCGAGGGCGCCGCGGCTGACCGGGGTGTCGTCGTCATCGACCTCGATGACGATGCCCAGCTCGCGGGGCACCCGCGGACCGCGCTCGCGCAGCTCCGGGATGATCTCGGCGAAGCGCCGACCGATCGGCTTGGCCGCACCTGACTGGTCGATCAGGCCGAGGGAGTACTCCAGCTCGGGGAAGTCCACGAGCGAGCGGCTGACGTCGTGCGAGCACCACCATGTGACGCCCCAGAGGTCATCGGTGCGGGCGGCGTTTCGCACGGTCGCCTCGAGGAAGCCGGGCGTCTCGTCGTCGGTGAGGCAGTTCGAGGGGGCACCGACCTCCTGCAGCCACGTGCGGCGCCGCGGGTCGGTGGCGAACGCGCGCGACACCTCGATCATGTACTCCGCGTGGCGGTCGGATGCTGCGGAGCGGCCGCCGTACCGCTGCGCGGTGCCGTTGAAGATCCAGGAGTGCACGGTGGTCATGGCGCCCAGGCGTGCCGCGAGGGCGGGGGTGAAGCCGTGCCCGTCGAGGTACCAGGCGGCGTCGTACTCGCTGTGCACGTGCTCCTGGTCGGGAGCGCTCGACTCGGCCGCGTCGAGCAGCGTGGTGATCCAGTTCGCCGCCTCGGCGGTGGTCACCGGCCACGGAGAGGGGTGCACCGACGCGGAGAACTGATTGGTCTCGTTGCCGGTGGTGAATCCGAGGAAGTTCTTCGCATCGCCGAGCGACTCGGCAAGCCGCTCGACGAGCGCGACCTGCCCGCTCAGTGCGTCGGGGTGCGTGAACATGTTCTTGTCGTGCCAGGTGTACAGCCACGAGGGGATGAAGTCGAAGCTCGACAGATGCCCCTGGATCACGTCGACGCTGACGTCGAGCCCGAACTCCGCGCCCGCGTCGACGACGGCGCGCACGTCGGCCACCGCCTCGGCGCGGATCAGCGAGCGATTCGGCTGCAGCACGGTCCACAGCGGAAAGATCCGCACATGGTCGAGACCGAGATCGGCGAGGTCGGCGAAGTCCCGGCGGACGTCGTCGAGGTTCAGCGAGAGCCAGGAGTGCATCCAGTTCGTGGAGGGCGTGTAGTTCGCCCCGAAGCGGAGGGGCGCAGCGGCCGAAGCCGTGGTGGACATCGCTGTCCTTCCTTCATGGCCGGTCAGAGGTCGAGCACCCTCTGACGCGTGGTCGTCACGATTCTGTCGAGCGTATCCCACCACCGTGCGCCGCTGCGGGCGTCAGTTACCCGAGTTGCGTCCCCATAGAATCTTCTGAAGCACACTCGGAAGGACGCCATGAGCGAGACCGTCAAGAAGCACCAGGACTACAACCCCGGACCGCGGGTGGGAATCACCTTCTCCACCTTCGACCTGCTGCACGCCGGGCACATCATGATGCTCGCCGAGGCCAAGCGGCAGTGCGACTACCTGATCTGCGGTCTGCAGATGGACCCGACGCTCGACCGCCCCGAGAAGAACGCTCCGACGCAGACCGTCGTCGAGCGCTACATCCAGCTGCGCGGCTGTGAGTACGTCGACGAGATCGTCCCCTACTCCACCGAGCAGGACCTCGAAGACATCCTGCGCTCGTTCAAGCTCGATGTGCGCATCGTCGGAGACGAGTACGAGGAGCGCGACTTCACCGGCCGCAGCTACTGCGAGGAGGCGGGCATCGAGCTGTACTTCAACAGCCGCAACCACCGCTTCTCGAGCTCGGGCCTGCGCAAGATCGTCGCCGCGAAGGAAGCCGAGCGGCTCGCCCGCGGCTGAGCGGCCGGCCTCACTTCGCCGCCTTGGCGGCCGCCTTCATCGCCTTCTTGTGCTCGCGCACCTTGGTCAGCGACTCGGGCGAGACGATGTCGGCGACACTGCGGAACGCCTCCGGTTCGCCGTAGGGAGCGGATGCCTCACGCCAGCCCGCACCGGTGAAGCCGTACTGCTTGCCGAGCAGGGCGAGGAAGATCTTCGCCTTCTGCTCGCCGAAACCCGGGAGCTTCTTGAGCCGCTTGAGCACCTCGGGTCCGTCGGGGTCGCCGTCGGTCCAGAGCGCCGAGGCGTCTCCGCCCCACTCGTCCACGAGCGTCTGGCAGAGCGCCTGCACGCGCGCGGCCATGGAGCCCGGGAAGCGGTGCACGGCCGGCGTCTGCTTGAACGCCTCGAGGAAGGCATCCGGATCCATCCCCGCGATCGCGGCGGCGTCGGCGGCTCCGGTGCGCTGCTCTATCTTCAGCGGCCCGGCGAATGCCGTTTCCATCGGCACCTGCTGGTCGAGCAGCATCCCGACCAGCAGCGCCAGCGGGTTGTTCGTGAGCAGATCGTCGGCGGCGGTGTCTCCGGTGATGTGAAGGGCCATGCCCCCAGTGTTGCATCCCCGCACTGCCCCGCATGGATCGGCTGTCCCAGCCTTGCGCATGTAAACCATAGGTTGACGCGCATGCGAACTGTCTCTATGGTCTGAGAGATGGCCGATCAGTCCCCGGGTGATGAGATTCCGTTGTCCGCACTCGCGGCAACGGTCGAGGAGGCACGAGCGGTTGGCGTCCCGGTCGATGACGCCGCTGCGATCCGGCAAGCCGATCAACTGGTGCGTCGGTCGCAGGCACGGCTGGTCGATCTCGTCGTCGCGACGCGTGCCGCCGGGGTCTCGTGGCAGGCGATCGGCGATGCGCTCGGCGTGAGCCGACAAGCCGCGTTCAAGCGGTTCGGAGGTGCGGTTGCGCGCCCCCAGAAGGAGATGGAGATGGGTGAGCAGATGATCGACCTCATGGATCGAACTCGTGCGGTGTTCGAACGCCTGGATGCGGGCGACTACGAAGCAGTGCGAACGCAGATGACCTACACCTGCGCCCGCACGCTCAGCAAGCGGAAGATCCAGGGAGTGTGGAATCAGGTCGTCGCCGAGACAGGACGGCTCGAGTCGCCCAGTGACCTCACGGTGCAGACTCCCGACGGCGCGAACGCGCTCAGCAAGTTCGCCAACAGGGTGCTCGCGAACGGCGCGATCGTACAGGCGACGCTGCGTCACGAGGCGGGCGAATGGATCGGCCGGGTCGCCTACAACGGTTCTGGCAAGATCACTGGTCTCTTGATCGCCCCTCCGGGATCCCGCAACCTGCCGTTCTAGGCGGCCTCGCCGGCACGGCGCGAGGCAGCGAGGCCGGCGAGCCGGCGCCGCGCGAAATCCTGCGCACGAGGTCCGGAGCCTAGCGATCTCTCGGCCACGGCGAGCACGATTCGAGTCGCGGTCACAACCGGGAGAACACTGCGACGAACACCCAGCATGCGGCGGTAGTGACGGGGGATCGTGGCCACGGCCGCGGCGAACAGCACGCGGTAGGCGATGCCCATGGTGCCGGTGAACGGCGGGCGTCGCAGGAACGCCACGATGTCGCGGGTGCGTTCGTCTGCGCGCAGCTCGCCGCGCTCGAGGAATCCGCGCAGTCGCTTCCGCAGCTCCGTTTCGCTCGTGGGCGGATCCGGCACCCGCATCAGGCGCCCGGCGATCGCCCATTCGGCGACATACGCGTCTGCCCCGCCCGGAATCGGCCCTCCCCACACCTCATGCGCCGTGAGGAACGCGTCGGCGAAAGCGAGGTGCACCCATTCGACGAGGTCCGCGGAGGAGGCGCTGTACTCTCGCTCCGTGCCATCTCCCGCGGTGTACTCGCCGGTGACTCTGCGGTGCAGTCGAGCCACCCGTCCCGTCTCGCGCTCCGCCTGCTCGCGCGACCCGTAGGTCACGCTCAGCACCCACCGCACCGTGCCGTTGAGGCGGGAGATGGGGTCTTCGCGATAGCGCGAGAAGTCGTGCACTCCCGCCATCGCCCCGGGATGCAGGGCTTGGATCAGCAGCGCCCGGATGCCGGCGACGAGCGTTCCCATGCCCGCGTGCACCGTCCACGCGGCACCGCCGTCGGCGAACCAGCCCTCGTCATCGCCTTCGGCGAGCTCGCGGACCCACCTCGGGGTCCCGTCCGGGTCACCGCTGAGCGCGGTGAGCAGTCGCGCTCGCAGGGGTGTGCGCTGCGTCATGCCTCCAGCGTCGCACGTCTCGGGTGGCGCGGGGCTGGAGCGCGCTCGTTCAGGCGGTCGCGGCGTCGGACGCGGTGTTCGGTTCGGCGCTCAGCCCGTACAGCGTCTCGAGTGCGGCGTGGAACTCGTCGGCGCGGCCCTCGGCGGCGAGCTCGTGAGCGCGCGTGGTCGGGGTGTGCAGCAGCACACCGGCGAGGTGGCGCATGGCCTGTTCGACGCGGCCGTTCTCGTCGCCGCGGCGTCGGGCACGGTCGATCTCCGCCTCGAGCAGACCGAAGATGTGGGTGCGCAGCGCCACGACCGCGGGGGTCACGCTCTGGCGCGAGCCGTCGAGGTGGAAGCTCTCCGCAGCCTCGCGCACGACGTGACGCGCGGCATCGGTCGCGTGCAGCTCTTCGAGAGGGGCGTGCAGGCGGATGGTCTCGAGGTCGAGCAGCGCGACGCCTTCGAGCTGCGCGACGGCGGGGTCGACGTTGCGCGGCATGCCGAGGTCGATGACGAGCTGCGAGTGGGTGCCGACCGGGCATCCGGCAGCGGCATCCGGGCGACGCTCGAACTGCGCAGGCCCCAGCACCATCTCGGCGGAGGTGCAGGTGATCAGCAGCGACGCGTGCTGCGCGACGCTCGCGTAATCGGCGATGGCGACCGGACGGATGCCGTGCTTCTGGGCGAACGGCACAGCGCGGCCCGACGGCGAGTAGACCGAGATGTCGACGGCGCCGCGCTCGCGCAGCGAGGCGAGCGTGACGGCGGCGTACGAACCGGTGCCGACGAGCAGCACGCGCTGGGTGCTCCAGTCGGCGATGCGGCTGTCGGCGAGTTCGAGCGAAAGGCGCACGAGCGAGCGGCCGGCACGGTGCAGAGCGGTGACGTTCTTCACCTTGCGCTGGGCCTGGCTGGCCCGCTGGAACAGACGCTCGAGCTGGGGGGAGGTGGTGCCCTGCTCACGCGCACCGCTGAGGGCGCGGCGCACCTGACCGGCGATCTCACCCTCGCCCGACACGACCGACTCGAGACCGGAGGCGACGGCGAACAGGTGCTCTGCCACGTGGGAGTCTTCGACCACCTGGTACGAGCCGTCGAGGTCTGCCGAGGGGATGCCGGTGGCCTGCGCGACCGTCTCGATGACCGCCTCCGAGTCCACCTCCTCGGCCTCGACGTAGGCTTCGAATCGGTTGCAGGTGGCGAGCACGACGGCTCCCTGCACACCCGCAGCCATCAGGCTGGGGGCGACGGTCTCGGGCTGGCGGCTGAGGCGTTCGAGCAGTTCGAAAGAGGCGGTCTTGTGACTCGCCGTCACGCAGAGCAGCACCCGACAAGTCTACGTCGCGTTGCTGTGGGAGGCATCCAAGGGCGACCTAACCCGACATCCGACCCCACCGCACGCATAGGCACGCGGTGCGAGGATGGCGGCATGAGTGATCTGCTGCGCGCGCTCGCCGGCGAGGCCCCCGAGCGCACCCCCGTCTGGTTCATGCGTCAGGCCGGGCGGTCGCTGCCCGAGTACCGCGAGCTGCGGGTCGGCACCCGGATGCTGGATGCCTGCCTCACCCCCGACCTGGCATCCGAGATCACCCTGCAGCCGGTGCGCCGGCACAAGGTGGACGCCGCGGTGTTCTTCAGCGACATCGTGATCCCGCTGCGCCTGGCAGGAGTCGAGGTCGAGATCGAACCCGGCCGCGGTCCGGTGTTCGCCAACCCGGTGCGCACCGCTGACGATGTCGCACGCATCACGCAGATCGACCCCGCCGACCTCGACGGCACCGCCGTGGCCGAGGCCGTGCGCCTGACCGTCGCCGAGCTGGGCGACACCCCGCTGATCGGCTTCGCCGGTGCACCGTTCACCCTCGCCGCGTACCTGATCGAGGGCGGTCCCTCGAAGGAGCACCTGCGCGCTCGCGCCATGATGCACGCCGACCCCGAGGCGTGGAACGCGCTGGCCGGATGGCTCTCGCGCATCTCGCGTCGCTTCCTCGAGATCCAGCGCGACGCGGGCGCCTCGGTCGTGCAGCTGTTCGACTCGTGGGCCGGCTCGCTGAGCACGGCCGACTACCGCGCGCACATCGCCCCTCATTCGAAGGCGGCACTCGAGGGGATCGGGCTGCCGAGCATCCACTTCGGCGTCGGCACCGGCCCCTTCCTCGCCGACATGCGGCTGGACGGCGTTGCGGATGCCGTGGGCGTCGACTGGCGGATGCCGCTCGACGAGGCGATCCGCATCGTCGGCCCCGACACGGCTGTGCAGGGCAACATCGATCCCGCGATGCTGCAGGCGCCGTGGCCGGTGCTCGAGGCACACGTCCGCGATGTCGTCGCTCGCGGACGCGGGGCGAAGGGGCACATCCTGAACCTCGGACACGGTGTCCCGCCCGAGACCGACCCCGATCAGCTCACCCGCATCGTGCAGCTCGCGCACGGCGAGCTCTGACCCGGATCGAGTCCGACCCGCCGGGCCCGCTCGGTGCCGCTCGGTCCCGCCGGTGCCGCCGGTCCCGCCGGTCTCGCCGGGGCCCGGTCGGGTGCTCGCAAGCCCTCCGGCCCGGCCTTCGCAGCCCGCGCGGCTCCCTCGACTCATGCACGGCGGCGTCGGGCATCCGGTGCATAGCCCCCGGTGGAAGAATCGGGGCATGACCTCCGAGCATTCCCCCGAACTCGCCGCGCGAGCGGCGCAGCAGCACGTCGTCGTCGTCGGCGGCGGGATCGGCGGCCTGGTCGCCGCCCGCGAATGCGCGAAGGTCGGCATGCGCGTGACCCTGCTGGAAGCCGCTGACGCGCTGGGCGGCAGCATCCGCACCGCCGATCTCGACGGCATCCTCGTCGACGCCGGTGCCGAGAGCTTCGCCACCCGCGGTGGACACGTGAAGGCGCTGGTCGACGAGCTCGGCCTCGCCGACCAGGTCGTGCCGCCGCAAGGCGGCGGAGCATGGCTGAGCGGCATCCCGGATGCCCCGGACGCACCCCTTCCCAAGGGGAGCCTGCTCGGCATCCCGGCGAACCCTTTCCAGGACGACGTGCGTCGCATCATCGGGTGGCGCGGCGCGTGGCGGGCATACGTCGACCGGTTGCGGCCGCCGCTGACCATCGGGCACGAGCGCAGCCTCGGCAAGCTGGTCAGCACGCGGATGGGCGATCGGGTCCGCGACCGTCTCGTCGCCCCGGTGACGGCGGGCGTGTACTCGGCCGATCCCGACGAGGTCGACACCGACGTCGCGGCGCCCGGTCTCAACGCCGCGCTCACCCGCATCGGGTCGCTGACCGGAGCGGTCGGCCTGCTCGCGGCCGAGCGCAAGGGCACCGCGCCGGGGTCTGCGGTGCTCGGGCTGGTCGGCGGCATGGGCCGTCTGGTCGAGGCGCTGCGCGCCGACCTCGTCGCGTACGGGGCCGACATCCGCACCGGCACAAGCGTGATTCGCCTCGAGCGCGACGGCGCGGACTGGACGGTCGAGATCGAGTCGGCGCAGGGCGAGCATCCGGATGCCGAGGGTGAGGCGTCGCTGCGCGCCACCGGCGTCATCGTGGCCACCGCAGAGCCCTCCGCGCGTGAGCTCGTCGACACGCACGTCGCCGGCCTCGGCGATGCCGGCGACGCTCCGGAGATCGAGATCGTCACGCTGCTGCTGGACGCCCCCGAGCTCGACTCCGCCCCCCGCGGCAGCGGTGTGCTCACCGTGCCGGGCAGTCACACGGCCAAGGCGCTCACCCACTCCACCGCGAAGTGGGGCTGGCTGCGCGAGGCCGCCGCGGGCCGCCACCTCGTGCGGGTGTCGTTCGGCAGCCAGGGCGAGTCGGCGGCGACGGCCGACCTCGACGACGACGCGGCCGCCGCGCTGGCGCTGTCCGAGGCATCCGCTCTGCTCGGCGTCACTCTGCACCCCACCCAGCTGCTCGCCGCTCACCGCGCACGGTACGTGCAGGCTCAGCCGACTTCGCTGATCGGGGCCACCGAGCGGCGAGCGGCGGTGCGCCAGGCGGTGACCGCCACACGCGGCCTGGGAGTGGTGGGTGCGTGGGTGGCCGGCACCGGGCTCGCGCAGGTGGTTCCGGATGCCGTGGCCGAGGCCGATCGGCTGCGCGCGAGCCTGCTCTGGGACTGATCGGATGCCCGCTCCGCGGCCGACCCGTTACATCCAACCGGCCTCCGGCGCAAGGGTAGATGCCGAACGAGGAATATGTGGTTACCCTGGAACGCGAAAGAGGCCGTAACCAACGTCAGGAGGCCCTCATGAAGGGAAAGATCGGACTCGTCATCGGACTCGGCGCGGGCTACGTCCTCGGCAGCCGAGCAGGACGCGAGCGCTACGAGCAGATCCGGACGCAGTGGATGAAGGTCTGGAACCTCGATCCCGTGCAGGAGCAGGTCTCCCGCGTGCAGGACTTCGCGAAGTCGCAGGCCGCCGCTGTTCCCGGTGCTGTCTGGACCGGTGCGGTGAAGGTCGTCAAGGCCGTCTCGAAGTCGGGCACTCCCGGTGAGAAGCTCGACGGCGCGATCGACGCGACGAAGGACGCGGCCGAGAAGGTGGCCGACGCCAAGGAGTCGCACGATTCCCCCTCGGGCGGCACGATGGCGCCCGCCAAGCCGGTCGGCTCCGAGGGCGTCGCGCCGAAGAACAAGGGCTGACGCATGCTCCGCGGATACCGCGACCGCGCTGACGACAGCCTGCTGACCCTGCTCGGGGACCTCCCCGAGCTGGTGCGCAACCTCGTCACCGCCGAGATCAACGCCGCCAAGGCGTGGGTCTCGCGCACGGCGAAGGATGCCGGCATGGGCGGGCTGTGGTTCGTCATCGTGCTGTTCCTGCTGTTCTGGGCGATCCCGGTGCTGCTGGCTTTCGGCATCATCGGGCTGAGCTCGTGGTGGCCCGCCTGGCTCTCGGCCCTCGCCGTGTTCGGCTTGCTGCTCGTGTTCATCGTGATCTTCGCTCTGCTCGGTCTGGCGCGGTTCCGCAAGGTGATGAAGCGCCAGAACCCGGGTCAGGCCGTCGCCACCGATGTGCGCATCATCAAGGGAGACTCCGCCAATGACCGATCTTGAGAAGACGGCGCTGCCCAACGCCGCCCTGACCACCACCGAGGTTCCCCGCACGGTCGTGCCGGCGGGGATCACCGATCCCGTCGCCTCGGCTCGCGCCGAACTGCGTGCGGCGCTCGCGGCGATCGAGGTGCGGGGCAACTTCCCTCGTCGCATCGAGAAGGCGACCTCGCGGGGCGTCGTGCGCGCCCGCGCGTTCGCCCATCGCAATCCGCCCGCGGCGGGCGCGGCCGTGGTCGCGGCCGCAGCTGCCGTCGGCGGCCTCGTGTGGGTGCTCGCGCGCGCGATCTCGCGCTGACGACGCCGACGGCCCGCCGTCGAGTTCGCCGCCTTCGGTGAGAAGGGGCAGACTGGAAGCATGTCCGAAACGCGCGATGACAACCCGTCCGGATTCACCCTGTGGGCCGTCTGGCGTCGAAACCCCGACGCGCCGACGATCGAGACCGACGAGAGCGAGCTCGAGGTGCTCGTCGGCCACATCGAGAGCTCTGGGGTGAGCGTCCGCGGCTTCTACGACGTCAGCGGCCTGAAGGCCGACGCCGACCTGATGGTGTGGCTGCACGGCGACACCGTCGAGGAGCTGCAGCGTGCGCTGCGCCGCCTGCGCCGCACCGAGCTGCTGCGCAACCTGCTGCCCGTGTGGAACGTGATGGGCGTGCACCGCGACGCGGAGTTCAACCGCGCGCACGTGCCCGGCTTCCTGCGCGGCGTCGAGCCCAAGCAGTGGCTCTGCCTCTACCCGTTCGTGCGCACCCCCGAGTGGTACCTGATCGAGGAGTCCGAGCGCCGCAAGATGCTCGCCGATCACGGACGCAAGGGCGCAGCCTTCACCGGGGTGATCGCCAACACCGTCGCGGCTTTCGCACTCGGCGACTACGAGTGGCTGCTGCCTCTCGAGTCCGATTCGCCGACCGAGCTCGTCGATCTGATGCGCGATCTGCGCTACACCGAG
Organism: Microbacterium sp. AR7-10; assembly: GCF_001878835.1. Lineage (NCBI taxonomy): Bacteria > Bacillati > Actinomycetota > Actinomycetes > Micrococcales > Microbacteriaceae > Microbacterium > Microbacterium sp. AR7-10. The sequence continues at coordinate 99,416 of NZ_MJIR01000039.1, forward strand.
GCCCGTCGCTACGTGAAGGAGGAGGTGCCCTTCTACACGGGGCGCCGCCTGCGTCTCGACGAGATCGCCGAAGTGCTTCAGTGACCGCGCTCGCCCCGATCCGTCTCGGCACCCGCCGCAGCGCGCTCGCACAGGCGCAGTCCGGGCACGTCGCCGACGCGCTCGCCGCGATCGCCGGGCGTCCGGTCGAACTCGTTCCGATCGTCTCGGAGGGAGACACGAACCGGGCATCCCTGTCGGAGATCGGCGGCACCGGCATCTTCGCGAACCGTCTGCGGGAGGCGCTGATCGCGGGCGAGTGCGACATCCTCGTGCACTCCCTGAAGGATCTGCCGACCGCCGTGCCCGCCGAGCTGGTCATCGCGGCGACCCCGCGGCGAGCGGATGCCAGGGACGTCGTCATCACGCGGGGCGGCACACCCCTGCACGAGCTGCGTCACGGCAGCACGGTGGGCACCGGCTCGCCGCGCCGCATCGCGCAGGTGCGCCGCCGCGCGCCGCACGCCGAGGTGGTCGACATCCGCGGCAACGTGGACTCCCGCCTCGAGCGCGTGTCGTCGGGTGAGCTGGATGCCGTGATCCTCGCCGCCGCGGGTCTCACGCGTCTCGGCTCGGAGACGACCCTGCGCCGCGAAGAGCTGGGTCTCACCGAATGGCCGACAGCGCCGGGGCAGGGTGCACTCGCCGTGGAGACGACAGCGGATGCACCGGCGGAGCTGCTCGATGCGCTCAGCCGCCTCGACGACCTCGACACCCGCATCGCGGTGACGGTGGAGCGAGCCGTGCTGGCGGGACTCGAGGCCGGCTGCCAGGCTCCGATGGGGGCACACGCGGTCGTCACGGGAGACAGCATCCGTCTGCGAGCCGTCGTGTACGAGCCCGGTGGCGGCCGCCGAATCGGACTCGACGTCTCCGAGCCCCTGAACAGGGGGTATATTCGACGGAACGGCAGCGGCAACGGAGCGGATGCTGCCGATGGTGCAGACCCGGTGCGCACGGCTCGTGAGCTCGGCGACTCTGCGGCCCATCGGCTGCTCGAACAGGGAGCGGCCGACCTCCTCCCCTGAGAGTGATCGAGATGACTGCTTCCGAAACCAAGACCGCCAGGCCGCTCGACGGCTGGCGCGTTCTCGTGCCGCGGGGTGGCCCCTGGGGTGACAGCGTCGCCGCCAGTCTTCGCGCGATGGGTGCGGTGCCGGTGGTGGCGCCTCTCATCAACTTCGCCCCGACCACCGACCAGGACGCCCTCGACGCGGCGCTCGCTCGTCTGCAGGCCGGCGAGTACGACTGGCTGACCATCACCAGCGCCACGACGGTCGACGTGCTGTACGCGCATCGCGTCGCGATACCGTCGAAGACGAAGGTCGCCGCCGTCGGTGAGACGACCGCGGCGGCTCTGCAGGCCGTGGGATACGACGTCGCGCTGATGCCCGAGCTCGACAACTCCGCGGCCGGGATGGCCGAGAAGATCATCTCGATCGAACCCGACGCGCAGCGCGTCCTCACCCTGCGCAGCGAGATCGCGAAGCCCGTCCTCTCGGTTATGCTCACCGAGGCGGGGCACGACGTCGACAGCGTGGTCGCCTACCGCACCGTCGGCGTGCCGGTCACCGAGCGCATCCGCCGCGACGTGGAGAACGGCCGCATCAACGCGATCCTGATCACCAGCGGCTCGGTGGCCAAGCAGGTGCGCGAGCAGTTCCCCGAGATCCCCGACACGACGATGCTCGCCGCGATCGGCCCCCGTACCGCGAAGGATGCCGAGAAGGCCGGCCTTCCTGTCACGGCCATCGCCGACAAGCAGACGGTCGACGCGCTGATCGACACGGTCTCGCGGTTCACTCTTCCGCACGCGGCAGACGAGTTCGCGCCGTGAGTCGCTTCCCCGACGCGCGGCTGCGCCGCCTTCGCCAGTCGGCTCCCGTGCGCGACCTCGTGCGCGAGACGTCGCTCGAGCCGCGACAGCTGGTGCTGCCCATGTTCGTGCGCGAGGGCCTCACCGACGCCGCGCCGATCGGCTCCATGCCGGGGGTCGTGCAGCACTCCCTCGATTCGCTGAAGGCGGCCGCGGCGGACGCCGCCGAGGCCGGTCTCGGCGGGGTGATGCTGTTCGGGGTGCCGGCCGAGCGCGACGCGATCGGATCGGGCGCCGACGATCCCGACGGCATCCTGAACGTCGCCACGACGGCGCTGGCCGCCGAGGTCGGTGACGCCCTGGTCGTGCAGACCGACCTGTGCCTCGACGAGTTCACCGACCACGGCCACTGCGGTGTGCTGACCCCGGCGGGAGCGGTGGACAACGACGCCACACTCGAGCGCTACGCGTCGATGGCGCTCGCGCAGGCCCGCGCGGGATCTCAGCTGCTGGGCCTCAGCGGCATGATGGACGGGCAGGTCGCTGTCATCCGCGAAGCGCTCGACGACGAGGGCTTCCACGACACGCTTCTGCTCGCCTATTCGGCCAAGTACGCCAGCGCCTTCTACGGTCCGTTCCGCGAGGCGGTGGACTCGCAGCTGCAGGGTGACCGGCGAACGTACCAGATGGATCCGGGCAACCGCCGCGAAGGCGTGCGCGAGGCGCTGTTCGATCAGGACGAGGGCGCCGACATCGTGATGGTCAAGCCGGCGATGGCGTTCCTGGACGTGCTGCGCGAGGTGCGCGATGCGGTCGACGTGCCGGTGTGGGCGTACCAGGTCTCGGGCGAGTACGCGATGATCGAGGCCGCCGCGGCGAACCGCTGGATCGACCGCCGCGCCGCCGTGCTCGAGTCGCTCATGTCGATCCGCCGGGCCGGCGCCGACGCCGTCCTCAGCTACTGGGCCGTCGAGGCGGCCCGCTGGCTCCGCACCCCCTGACCCCCACCGCCACTCGCTCCGGTATGAGTTCGTGCCGTCTGCATCGCCGCGACGCGGCACGAACTCATACCGGAGCGATGGGCGGGTCGAGAAGTAGAGGAATCCGATGACCGACCGCAACGACTCCCTGTTCGACACCGCCCGCTCCGTGATCCCGGGCGGCGTGAACTCGCCGGTGCGCGCGTACGGCTCGGTCGGCGGGACCCCGCGGTTCCTGGCATCCGCCTCCGGCGCCCGCGTGACGGATGCCGCGGGACGCGAGTACATCGACCTCGTCGCATCGTGGGGCCCCGCGCTGCTCGGTCACGCGCAGCCCGAGGTGGTGCGGGCGGTTCAGGATGCCGCGACCCGCGGCCTCTCGTTCGGAGCACCCACCGAGGGCGAGGTCGAGCTCGCGCAGCTGATCGCCGAGCGGGTGCGCCACGGCGACGTCCGCCCGGTGGAGCGGGTGCGCCTGGTCTCGACGGGCACCGAGGCTACCATGACGGCGATCCGCCTCGCCCGCGGTGCCACCGGACGCGACCTGCTGGTGAAGTTCGCCGGCCACTACCACGGCCACTCCGACGGGCTGCTCGCCGCGGCAGGATCCGGCGTCGCCACGCTCGCGCTGCCGGGATCGGCCGGCGTGCCCGCGCCGATCGCCGCGCAGACACTCGTGATCGACTACAACGACCCGGATGCCCTGGCCGCGGTCTTCGCCGAGCACGGCGACCGGATCGCCGCGGTGATCGTCGAGGCGGCCTCGGCGAACATGGGCGTGGTCGCACCGCTGCCCGGCTTCAACAGGCTCATCGCCGACACCGCCCACGCGCACGGTGCGCTGATGATCCTCGACGAGGTGCTCACCGGATTCCGGGTGCACCCTGCGGGCTACTGGGGGCTGCAGCAGGAGGCGGGCGAGCAGTACGTTCCCGACATCATCACGTTCGGCAAGGTCGTCGGTGGCGGGATGCCGCTCGCGGCCCTGGGCGGCAGCTCCGCGGTCATGGACATGCTGGCTCCTGTCGGTCCCGTCTACCAGGCGGGCACGCTGTCGGGGAATCCGCTGTCGGTGGCCGCGGGGATCGCGACGCTGCGGCTCGCGACGCCCGAGGTCTACGCACACATCGACGCCGCGGCCGGGCGGCTGTCTGCGTCGCTGGACGCGGCCCTCACCGACGCCGGCGTCGTGCACTCGGTGCCCAGGGCTGGCAGCCTGTTCGGTGTCGCCTTCCTGCCCGAGGTTCCGCGCGACTACGCGATCGCCCAGACGCAGGAGTCGTTCCGGTACGCCCCGTTCTTCCACTCCATGCGCGAGCAGGGCGTGGCGCTGCCGCCCAGCGTGTTCGAAGCGTGGTTCCTCACGGCCGCGCACGGCGACGACGAGCTCGCCGCCATCGAGGCTGCTCTGCCCGCGGCGGCTGCGGCCGCGGCATCCGCCTGACCCGACCGTCGCGGTCTGCGCATTCCGGCTCGGGGTTGCCGGTTCAGCACAAGAGGATCGTTGCGCTCCTGTCAGCAAGTCGCGTGCGCGTCGCTCGCGCGGTTTGGCAGACTGGACGCATGGTGACCCTGCTGCTGGATCAGACGCGACTTGAGATCGTGCTCTCGCCGATCGAGCGGGCCTCGACCTTCCACCGCGAGAACGTGCGGGTCGAGCGCGAGCACATCACCAAGGTGCAGCTGACTCAGGATGCCTGGACCTGGCTCCGCGGTGTACCGGGACCCGGCACGTACATCCCGGGTGTCCTCGCCGCCGGCACGTGGAAGGCCGCCGAGACCACTGACTTCGTGCTGATCCGGCGCAGAAAGCCCAGCGTCGTGATCGATCTCGAAGGCGACGCGCAGTTCCAGCGGCTCATCCTCACCACCCGGCACGGGCTCGCGCTGACCCAGGCGCTCCGGCTCGAGGTCAGCGACCAGCCCGAGGATGTCGTCGACATCGCGACCGGCTCGGTGCCGGTGCAGAAGCAGCGCCCGCGTCCGGTCATCCGTCCGCGGCCGCGCACCGTCTGACCGAAGCGGCGTGTGCCGCGCCCGCCGACCGCGAGATCTCGGACCGTGCGGGGCGACGCAGCGAGTCGTCAGCGCTCCTGGTGGCCCTGGTCGCCGTCGTTGGAAGCGGGGTCGGTGCTCGGGTCTACGTCAGAGCCCTCTGTCGCGGCATCGGCATCCGCCTCAGCAGACTCCTCGCGGCGCTGGGCACGCGAGCTGTACGGGTAGTCGGGAGCCGGGCCGTCGAAGAAGCGGCTGGCCGCGGCCGACAGCGAGGTGCGCATGGCGGCGAGCCGCGGGTCGTCGTCGCCGTCGTCGACCGTGTCATCGTCGTCGTCGCCTGAGAGCGAGGGTGTCGCGATCGAGATGGCCTCGGTAGCGGGAGCCGCGTTCTCGGACCCTTCGGTGGTGACCGACGCGGGCAGGCCCGTGATCAGCTCGGTGAAGGTCGGCTCGACGGATGCCGACGGCAGCGTCACCGCCTCGGTCGCGAGCGGCAGGATGAGCGGCCGCGTCTCGTCCGAGTGAGTGGTCTCGGCGTCGATGTCGGCGTCGTCGGCTGCGGCTGCGTCTGAATCCGTGTCTGCGTCGGCGCCGT